>JADLCC010000144.1 GCA_020847425.1 Saprospiraceae bacterium | reverse complement strand
CGATTACTATAGGCGGCACTCCCGTTTTTGCCAATCCCGGCCAGGCGGCCGATTGCGGCGCGGGCAACACGCTCCTTGCTGCGGACGATAACCTGGTGGTAACAGCAGGCGTGCCGACCGAACTGGATGTGCTCGCCAACGACTTTACACTCAACCAGGTGGTTTCCATTACTATTCTGGACACGCCCACACAGGGGAGCGCTACCGTCAACCAGGATTTTACCATCAACTATTCGGCTCCGGCCAATGAATGTGGCTCCGATGAATTCACTTATGAAGTGTGCGATGCCACCACCTGCGATACGGCGACAGTCATTATCGACCTGCGCTGCTATCCTGTGCGTACCATCGCCCAGGTAACGGGTGAAAATGCAGTCGGCGCAGCCGATTCCACCGGTGTCACCTGCGAATTGGAAGGCATCGTATACGGCGTCAACCTCAGACCTATTAATAATAGTGTGTCGGCCTTGCTCTTTACGCTCATAGATGCCGGCGGAAACGGAATCGCCGTTTCCAGTCTGAACGGAAACTTCGGCTACACGGTAAAGGAAAAAGACCGCATAAAAGTGCGGGGTACCATCGGACAGTTTAGTGGTCAAACGGAAATCCAGCCTGATTTTATTACCCTGGTTTCTGCCGAAAATGCGCTGCTGACGCCATCTGTCGTGACAAGCATTGGCGAAGCAACGGAGTCTAAACTGATCAGAATCAATAATTTGCACTTTGTAGATGCTGCTACAGATTGGACTACCGGCGTCGGAACCAGCGGTTTTAATGTTCGTGCCGTATCGGATGCCAATCCAAATGACACCATCCTGATCCGTATCGACCGCGATGTGGAAACGTACAATGCTCCGGTTCCCGCACAACCTTTCAACCTGACCGGTATCGGTGGTCAGTTCGATTCCTCTTCGCCGTTTAATTCGGGCTATCAGGTACTGCCGCGCTACAATGCGGATATCAGCACGCTGAACAGCGCAAAAGAAGCGGACTTCAGCCAGCAGGTGGTATTGTCTCCCAATCCTGTGGTAGATGTGCTCGATATTCGCTCTACCATTTCTTTCGACCGGATTTTGTTGCTGGGCGCAAACGGTCAGTTGCTGCACACATTTGAACGGCCCGACCTGTCCGAACGGGTTGAAATGAACAAGTTCTCCAACGGCGTTTACTTTCTGCAGTTCCAGAAAGGCGGCGCTGCATGGGCTACGAAGTTTGTGAAACAGTAGTACAAGTCCGCACTTCTTTTTTGAGGATTCAAGGATATGGACATTCGAGTAATTTATTGATAACCAATATTTTATGCTCGAATATCCATATCCTTGAATTTTTAAAAAAGCAGTGTGATATTTACTCCTACTTTGTCACTTTAGCCGCGTAGCGGCTAAACGTCGGTAGGAAATACCCAAAAACAACGTACGAAGGTGCATCGCACCGTAACTTTTAGCCAATGTTGCGGTGCTACGCACCTTGACAACCGGATTGGCGGCGATGGCTACCGACCTTATGCCGCTACGCGGCTAACGTGACAAAGCAGATACGAGTCAGGCGTTTGAACCCAATCCAAAGGCGCAATAACCGCTATGAAGCATTTTCTCCATGTTTTATTGCTACTGTTCCTTTTCGCACCATACAGTATACCGGCACAACACTTGCGCCGCCATACCCGACTGCCTAAAGTATTAAAAGAAGTGTCAGGCATGACCCGCCTGCCAAATGGCGACCTCTGGATGCTCAACGACGGAGGCAATGCAGCCCAACTTTTTCGCTTCGATCCCGTAAACAAAATAGTTCTGGAAACGCGCACGTTGCCGGTACCCAACCGCGACTGGGAAGAGTTGAGTTCCGAGTCCGACGGCAATGTGTATATCGGCGATTTTGGCAACAACATGAACCGGCGGCGGGATCTCCGTATTTACCGGTATCATATCCAGTCAGGCGCTCTGGACAGCATTGTTTTTGATTACCCCGACCAGCAGCATTTCCCGCCGAACCATGAAAAAGACTGGAACTTCGACTGCGAGGCGATGGTGTTTTTCCGGGACAGCCTGCATTTGTTCTCCAAAAACCGATTCAAAAGCAATTTCGTTTGCAAGCATTATGTTTTGCCCGCTAAACCGGGCCGATACACTGCTGTATTGCAGGACAGCATTCAACTCCCTAAACGCGTCGTCACCGGCGCAGCCTTGAGTCGCGATGGCAAAACACTGGGGCTGACGGCTTACAACTACGGGTTCAAGTGGGGCTTTTTGCCATTTGCAAAAGCCAGCGTGTTTTATTTCAGCGCATTCTCTGGAACACGTTACTTTGGCGGTAAAATGAAGCGGGTTCGGCTGCCCAGGTTTTTGATTGGCAGGCAATTTGAGTCCGTTCTGGAATGGGAAACAGGGTGCTGGGTTGCTGCTAATGAAGGCCTCGGACCACAACGCAACGCTTTTTGGCGCATCAGACGATAGAGCGTCTTGTGTAAGTTAAACAACAAAATACATGTGTGGCATAGCCGGATACTGGCAACAACAAGGAACAGCCGGGAACGGCACGCTGCTGGACATGAGCGCTTGGCTGGCCCATCGGGGACCCGACGATGAAGGCTATTGGTTGTGGAACCAGGCGACGCGAACCGGCCGTTCATTTCGGGGCACGCATAGCGCTGAAGGACTTCCAGGGCATTTACCTAATCTTTCCGGAACACCGGACTTGTTGCACCACCTGGCATTCGGCCACCGCAGGTTTTCGATCATTGACCTGTCAGTGGCGGGCCACCAACCGATGCAGGCGCGGGACGTTGTGCTGTTGTACAACGGTGAAATCTATAATTTTCAGGCACTTCGCAGCGAATTGGAAAGCCTGGGCCATACTTTTTCCTCCCGTTCGGATGCAGAAGTCGTGATTTGTGCATACCGACAATGGGGAACAGACTGCTTTGCCCGGTTCAGGGGCTTTTTTGCCCTGGCGCTTTTT
>JADLCC010000143.1 GCA_020847425.1 Saprospiraceae bacterium | reverse complement strand
TGCCAGCCTCAACCCTCAACAATCTCAACACCTCAACAACCTCTCAACCCAAACTCCCGCAGCCGCTCATCAATTTTCACCAATCTTTTTTGCCCGCTCTAGGCGCTTTTTTCTGTTGCGCTGAGCGGTATTTCTGCGCGTTTTTCCGGTCTTCCGGGCCGATAGTGGTTTCCAGCAGGCGTTTGGCTTCTTCCTGTTTTAGGCGCTGGGCATTGGTGGGTTGTTGCTCCTGCCCCTGTTGCTGCTGTTTTTGTTGTTGCTGCTGCTGATCCTTTTGTTGGTTCTGCTGCTGATCCTGCGGCTGTTGATTTTGCTGCTGATCTTGTTGGTTTTGCTGTTGGTCCTGGTTCTGCTTTTGTTGCTGCTCCTGGTTTTTTTGCTGCTGCCGTTGCTCTTCCTCCTTGTTTTTCTTTTTTGCCATTTGCAGGTTCATCTTGGTATCGGCGTCGCCGGGCCGGAGGCGGAGGCTGTTTTCGTAGGCTTTGATGGCTTCCTTGAACTTGTTTTGTTTCAGCCATGCATTGCCGGCGTTGTGCAGCACGTCGGCTTTGGCCCGGGTATCGGGCGCATTGGCGACGGCTTTTTCAAAAATTTTGGCAGCGTCTTCGTATTTCCCCTGTTCGTACAGGGCGTTTCCGAGATTATAGGCCGCATTCCAGTTGGAAGGGTCTTTTTCCATAGCCCGCCGGTAATGCGGTTCCGCTTTGCTGTAATTGCTGCGGTCGTAGGCATTGTCGCCGGCGCGCAGGGATTCGTAGGCGGTTTGTCCTGGTAGGGCCGGAGGTGCCGCGCACATGCAAATCAAAAGCAGCAAGTGCCTGATAATGCAGGAATTATCACATGGGAAAAAGGATGGCCCGGACATGGTATCTAATATTTTTTTGTTCATTGTTCTCAATTAGGCATAAGGCATTTGCTAAATCTACGTGTTCTGGGAGCCAGGTCGAAATTAGTTTGCATCATTTTGTACAAACACCTGATTATAAATCACTTATAGTCAATAACTAATGCGAATGATGGATTAACACGAGATGATTTGTACTGAGAAATGTTTAAATCGTTCTTTCATCGGGTGTCATTCCGACGATAGGAGGAATCTGCCCAAGAGAAAAAGGGGAATGCCCATTTCAAGCCCGGCCAGATTCCTCCTATCGTCGGAATGACACCCGGGTTGGGACAGTTTCAACCATTTTGTGGCGATTTGGATCTATTTTAACCCATGATTCGCATAACTATTTTTTATAAAAAGGAATCCAAGTATCCACCCACAGCAGCAGCAAAGCCGGCAATAAAAACCACTGGAAATAGGACTCGAACTCGGTGTAGGAGCGCAGGGTCACCTCGCGTTTTTCCAGTCCACCGACGATGCGCTGGATGGCTTGCACGGCAGCATCGCTTTGTTTGATGTTAAACGCTTGTCCGCCGCCCGCCTGTGCGAGTTGGTGCAACAATTGTTCGTTGAGCCGGGTGCGCACCACGTCACCGTTTTCATCGCGTTTGTATTCCGAAAAATCGGAACTGCCTGTCGGGATCGGCCCGCCCTCCGCAGTGCCCGCGCCCACGGTACAGATGATAATACCATCTTCGTAAGCGGCTTCCGCGCGTTCCACGGCATCCTCGTCGTGGTTTTCGCCATCGGTGATCAGAATCAATGCCCGTCCGCCGCCGGGCGTGTCGCCGAATGATTCGGCAGCCAGGTTAATGGCAGTGGGAATGGCTGTGCCTTGCTCGCTGATCAGGTCGGGTTCGGCGTTTTGCAGGCTTTGCACCAGAAAATTGTAGTCTGTCGAAAGCGGCATTTGTACGAAAGCGTCTCCGGCGAAAAAGATCAGTCCGATGCGTTCGCCTTCCAGGGCCTGCACCAGTTTCCGGCCGAACACTTTTGCGTATTCCAGCCGGCTGGGCGCAATATCCTTCGCCAGCATACTTTGTGAAATATCCAGGGCAATGAATACGTCGGCGCTTTCCTGGGTAGCCGTTTGCTGTTTGGCGCCGCGCTGCGGATTGGCCCAACTGATGGCGAGCAGCGCCAAACCCAGCCCGAACAACACGTTTTTCAACCAAAAAAGCCGAGGTGAAATAGAGGGCATCAACCGCTGTAACAAAGCCTGATCTCCCAAATGAGCCATCGCTTTTTTGCGCCAAAACCAATAGGCAGCCACCAGCAACGCACCCAGGGGTAGTGCGAGCAGGAGGTAAAAATGGTGGGGATACTCGAAGGTCATGTTTAGTTATCAGTTATTTGTTATCAGTTATCAGGGGGTGTTTCAGGCTGGAAATAATGAAAAACGAGGCTTTGTTGTCCCGCATTTCATTGGTTATCCATTAGCACTTCGTTGATTGGTTTTTTAGTGAAAAGTGATATTATTTCTACACCATTCTCAGCCTGAAACACCACTGATAACCAATAACTGATAACCGATAACTAATCAGGCACTACAGACCTCAACAACCCCCATCTTCCCAGCATTTCCAGCAGCAACAGCACCACGGCGGCGCCCAGCAACCAGTGAAAATAGTCTTTGCTGCGTTGCAGGGTGGTGACTTCGATGCGCGTTTTTTCCAGTTTATCAATTTCGGCGTAAATACCTTCCAGATCGTCTTCCGAATAGGCCCTGTAAAATATTCCGCCGGTCAGGTTCGCGATTTGTACCAGCAGTTCGGTATCGAACATCATCTGCCGGGGCGCATAAATATAAGATCCGTCGGGATTGCGCTGGGCGGGCGACATCACAACGCCTTCCGAGCCGATGCCGACGGTGTACACTTTGATTCCCAGCGACTTGGCAATGTCTGCGGCCTGCATGGGGTCGATATAGCCCGCATTGTTCTCGCCGTCTGTGAGCAGGATCACCAGTTTGCTGCGGGAAGGGCTGTCTTTCAAGCGGTTTACTGCCGTTGCGAGCCCCATTCCGATGGCTGTGCCGTCTTCCAGCCGTCCCACCTGTAGGTTTTGGATAAATTCCTGTACTACCCGGCGGTCGGTGGTGAGTGGGCATTGCGTGAAGGCCTCTGCGGAAAATGCCGCCAGCCCGAGTCGGTCGTAGGGGCGTTTTTCCACAAATTGGATGGCCACCCTTTTGGCAACAGCCAGGCGGTCGGGGTCAAAATCGCGGCTGAGCATGGACGGTGAAATATCCAGGGCCAGCATAATGTCGATGGCGTCGGCCTTTACTTTTTCTTCCTGCCACTTGCGTTGCGGCCGCGCCATGGCCAGGGCCAGCAAGACCAGTGCAGCCCAGCGCAGCCAGGGCAGGCGGCTCCGGATATTCGAGCGCCAGGTATGCGGACTTGCGGGCGCCTGTGATAGCCGCATGGCCGTCTGCCGGTTATTCGCAGCGCCGCTGCGGCGCCGCCAAAGCAGCGGCAGCCAGAGCAGGGGTAATAACAAAAGCCAGAGCGGTTGGGCGAATATCACGGGGCAGGATTTGGTTCAACTACTTGTTTCTCCATCGTATCGGCGACAATAGTACGCGCAATTTGCATGGCTTCCGGGTGGAATGTTGCGGGTGGGGTAGACAGGGCGAATTTTGCCAGATCGGCTTCTATCAGGAGTTTTTGTACCTGCACAACAAGCGTTGCCGGGAAATCAGTGTGGTGCAGTTGGCGTAAAATTTCATCGGATACAGATTCCAGGGCCGGAATATGAAAACGTCTCTCCAGGTATTCCCGAACGATGTGCGTCAGTTCGGCGTAGTACAGTTTGGGCTGCTCCTTTTGCCAGAGTTGCTTTTGGTCGAGCGCTTCCAGTCGCCGCAGCGCGTATTCGTGCGGTGGGAGTTGTATGCTGCGCGATAAAGCGGCCTCGCTCCGGCGTTTTTGTTTGAAAATCAGGTAAACAACCAGGATGAGTGCCAGTAGCCCGGCCGCTAGTAAGAACCATTGGCGTTTGGCATACAGCCATTCGCGCCAACTGAACGGTTCCCGTCGGATGTCCTTGATATCGGCCATATCGCGCAAATCATCGGGCGAAGGCGTTGGCAGGATGCTGAGTTGCAGCGGATTGGTGAGTGCCTGGCCGCCGCCTTTCAGGTGTATCGGCAGGGGAGGCAGCAGTAGGGAATCGGCGTCGAAAGCGATCAGAACGACATCTTTCACATAACCCCTGGCGTCGAGTTGCCAGTCTGATTGGGAAAGGATGTTTTCAGCAGGAAATATGCTGTCCCAGGGCGAAAAATCGACCTCCTGGGGCGTTATACCAAGCACATTTGGAAGGTGCAGGTGCAATACGAACGGATTGCCCGTTTCCACCACACTATCCAATTCAGCAAGTGCTTCCGTTTGGCCCTGCAGGCGAAAAACGAAAACGAGTAGTATGCAAAGCGTTGAAAACCAATTTTTTAGAGAAAAACCGGGCATCTGCTGAAAGTTATAATTTAGTGTTTGGTGTTTAGTGTTTAGGGCGCTTCGCCTTTGGCAGCTGTGTGCATTTTGGCCAAATTACCCACAGACGCTAAAGGCGAAGCGCCCTAAACACTAAATACTAAACACCAAACACTATC
>JADLCC010000142.1 GCA_020847425.1 Saprospiraceae bacterium | reverse complement strand
TTTGTAGGTTTCCAGAAATTGAACCACCGTTCCCTGCGTCAGGGTTCCAACTTTTTTGGCATTTTTATCCGGGGCATCGCGCAGGTTGAGCGAACTGGCCGTTACAATCATTTCTTCCGGGAAAAACGGGGGCGTATCCTGGGCTGCAAGGCGCGTTGTCAGAAGGAACAGGAAAAGAAGCGTTTTGTACAATACGTTCATTTTAAGTGGTTATCCGTTATTAGTTATTATAGTCTGGTTTGAGTGGTTTGAAAGGGTTTGATGGTTTGAAGACTTCGCTTTCAGGCACTTGCACCGGTCTTTCACTTTGCGTTGACAATAGTCAAGTACTCAATCGAAACACATCCCAGGCGAAACGCAGCACAATACCTGCTACCACTACCAGAAATACTTTTCGGATAAAGGAATTGCCGCGCAATACCGCCATTCGGCTGCCAAAGTACGAACCTGCTACATTGCATACCAGCATTGGCAGCGCCAAATGAAAAAGTACGTGTTTATGGATCAGAAAAAACACCAAAGATGATACATCCGCGATCACATTGACCACTTTGGAAATGGCCGAAGCCGATAAAAAACTGTACCCGATGACGCTCACAAAACCAAAAACCAGCAGGCTCCCCGTGCCCGGCCCTACAAAACCGTTGTAAAAACCCAGTACGCCGCCTATTCCTGCCGCCCAGTACGGCATCCGGCTTTCCGTCACCCGGAACGCTTCGTGCTGCCCGAAATTTTTCTTTCTATAGGTATGAATGGCAATGGCAACGATCAGGACCAGAATAACGGGTTTTAATACTTCCGATGGCAACATGCTTTGTACGGTCGCGCCCAAATAGGAAAAGATCGCCGCACTCACGCCTGCATACAACACCGTTTTCCATGGAATAGACACGACCCGGCTATAATTCCAGGCTGCTACGGAAGTGCCGGCAGCAGAGGCCAGGCGGTTGCTGCTGATGATATTGGGCACGGTCAGTTGCGGATACAATATAAAAAAAGCCGGCACCTGCACGAGTCCGCCGCCGCCCACGATGCTGTCGATAAAACCGGCTAAAAAGGCAAAAAAGCAGAGGAGGTAGAATTCCATGTATTAAAATTGATGAGGAATGAGGATTGAGGGATGACATTTGCAACCCAAGAGGTGGAGAATTGTATCATAGAGCGGCTGTTATCATCCCTCAATCCTCATTCCTCATCAACCTTTACCGCCCCGATACACTTTCGCCGCCACCCACGCAGGCACCACAATAGCGCCCATCAGCAGGTATCCGTAATACGCCATGCCCCGCCACAGCAGTGCCACCACCAGTGCAATACCGCTGGGAACGTAGTCGGAAATAAAGCCGACGAGGGCCATTTCCGCCAGCCCCGCGCCACCGGGTGTCGGACTAAAGGCCATGATAATGAACATGGCTACCATGCGGGCGTAAATAAATGCCTGTGTGCCGCCGTCCACCGGTGTGCTGGGTACGATGGCGATGATCAGGCAGTTGATCATGATAAATTTGGAGGTCCAGGCGCCGATGGTGCCCACGATCACGCCGAGGTGGTAACGCCAGTTTTGCCGGTGCAATTCCTCCGCAGCCAGGGTGAATTCATCGCCCAGCAAATGTAACTTGGGCGCATATTTTTCCAAAAAAGAACGCCGAGCGAGCCATTCCAGCGCAATTTTTGCATAACGCGGCCGGAACAACAGCAAAAAAACAAGAAAACACCAGTACGTCACCATGAGGCCGTAGGTGACAAAAAAAGTGCCGCTGGCCAGTCCCACATCGCCGTATGTTTTCATGCCGGGATACAACATGGGCGGACCGTAAATCAGGAGCAGTACCGGTAGTGTCAGCACAAAAAAGCCCGAATCGCAAATCATGGTATAAAAAACGGCCGCTGCCGTCCGCCCTGCCGAGAGTTTTTCGCGGGTCAGCACAAACAACATGACAAAAGGGCCTCCTTTGCTGGTGGGGGTAAGCGCGGCGCTGAATTCCCAGATCACGATGAGTTCGGCACATTTACGCCAGGAAAAGCGCGTGAGGGTACGCAGGCGCAGGGCATAAAAAAAATGCCTTATCGCCAGTAATAACAATGCGGCGCCGATCCAGATAAATGCCTGGACGCCCCATTCGATGGTCCGGAACTGTGCCGGATCGAATTGCCGGTAAAACAAATAGCCGACCGCCGCTATTCCGAGCATTACAGGTAAAATAATACGGGATACCCGGAAAGAGCGAAGCACTTGTTGCTGACTTTCGTTGTCGAGCACCGGAACTGGATTGGGTTCTTGCACAGGTTGGCAGTTTTTGCAGGGGCAAAGTTGGTGGATTTTCAGCAAGCAGGGAGAAAAAAAGCAAAAGACAAAGGACAAAAGGTAAGCACTTCACCCCAAAGCCCTAAAAAACAAAAATCCCGAATTTTTCACAGCGGAAAAACCCGGGCTCATTTATATACCCAAATCGTATGAAGTAAAAAAAGCCAGCCGGAGCGCTATGTCTTAAACCTGTCCTCTCCGGTGGCGGGAAAAATAGAAGTGAGAAGTGGGAGGTGAGAAGTGAGAGCCGACTTCGATTACACCTGATCCGTTGTGCATTTATTATTAGGGATGTCAAGGGTAGTCAGGAGGAGTCGAAGTCGGCTCTCACCTCTCACCTCCCACTTCTCACTTCTAGGTTAAATCGCTTCCATCGCTGCCAGACCATTTAACTCCGGTAGCACCTCATCCCGATGCAGCGTATACATTTTGGGTTCTTTTTCAGTCACTTGCAAACGCGGGTTCACAACATCAAAATCATGTTCGTCGTACTGGTAAATGCTCCATTTGCCCTGTGAAAACTCCAGGGAAGTCAGGTGCTCCACCCAGTCGCCGCTGTTCATATAGGTGACGGTACGGCCGTTTTCGGCCACTACATCGCGCAATTGCGGGCGGTGGATATGTCCGCAAACCACATAATCGTATCCTTTTTCAGCAGCCAGTTGAATGGCCGTGTTTTCAAAGTCGCCTATATACTTGACGGCTCCTTTTACGCCTTTTTTGACTTTGGCGGCAAAAGAAACGGGGCCGAAACCGAACAGCCGGCGCACACTGTTGATCGAGCGGTTGATCCGGATGAGCAGGTCGTAACCTTCTCCGCCGAGTTTGGCCAGCCAGCGGGCCCGGTGGATACTGGCATCAAAAACGTCGCCATGGAATACCCAGTGCGTTTTGCCTTCCACCTGAAATACGAGTTTGTTGCGGAGTTGAATCATGCCGAACGCCATTTCCCCGAATTTACGCAACATATCATCGTGGTTGCCCGTCAGGTAATACACTTTGGTGCCATTGGCGGCCATTTTCATCAGGCGGCGGATCACCTCGAAGTGGTCTTTCGGGAAATAACTTTTTTTGAAATACCACATGTCGATGATATCGCCGTTCAGCACCAGGGTGCGCGGCTGGATACTTTTCAGGTAATTCAGCAATTCTTTGGCATGGCACCCGTAAGTGCCGAGGTGCAGGTCCGAAAGTATAACAATGTCTAATGCCCTTTTCATTTTCCCGGTTTATCGAATCGTATGCTCAAAAATATGTTTAAAGAACCACAGCAGGTAAACGATCGCCACGATAACCCCTGTGAGCCATGCCAGCCACCGCAACCAGTAATTCAGGCTGCGATGGGCGGGTTTATATTTCGGAACTTTGTTGTTGAAATCCCGCGCCGGGGAAAGCAGACCGTCCGGACTGAAACCTGAACTGGATTCAAGTGAATGCCTGAGCATTTGTAAAGAGCGACCGAATGTGGAACGGACGTGTGGAGTGTGCTGGCGCGGGTGTAAATTCATGGGTAACGATACCAAGTTGGTCGTACAAATGTACCGCCGGCGCTGTCGAAGGGGTGTTAAGCCTGGATGAAGTTAGTTTTAATTTATGTTGAGGGGTTGAGATTGTTGAGGGGTTGAGGTATTGGAGGGAGCGTCTCAACAATCTCAACCCTCAACCTCTCAACAATCAACCCTCAACTGCTCAACAAATAAAAAAGCCCCGCCGGTCTTACACAGGCGAGGCACTTTCTCCGATAAACCAAATCAAACTTTCATATGTTCTTTACGTGTTAGCGGGTTTCCGGTAGTGGCAAGGGCTTCTGTAACACATTGACTTTCATTGCCCTTTGCCCTTTGCCCTTTGTCCTTTGCCCTTTGCCTTTTCAAACTTACCCCCTTCCCTTAACACGTTTGTTTTCATCTTCAAGCCCCGTTTTGCGCTGGCGGGCTGCTTTCACTTCCGAACTACCGAAGCGGTAGGAGAAGTTCATGGTAACCGTGCGACTTTCCCAGCGGCCGTTGGCGGTCATTTTCAGGTTAGGTGTGAAGAGGTTTTCGCCACCCCAACCGGCTGTGTGCAGGATGTCGCCGAAACGCAGGCGTACTTCCCCTTTCCCGTCGAACAGTTTTTTCTGAATACCCAGGTCCATCGAACCCTGTGGCGTGCTGCGCAAAGTGCCCCAGAAAGCGCGGCTGTTGTACCAGCCCGACAACTGTACGCTGAATCCTTTCGGCAGTTTAACGGTCTGTTCGCTGTACAGGTTAAAGGCGTTAAACGACTGATCTACAATAAAATCGGGTGTTTCTGGCGTGCTGAAATCGGCTTCAAAGTGGCTGCGGAAACCTGTCAGGCTGACAAATCCTTCCCACCATTTGGCAATCGGCGTGGGCAGATTGACGCTCAGGGTGTAGTTTTTCTGGTCGGCCAGGTTTTCATTGGTAATGAATGTGGCGCGGGTGTCGCGGGTATCCGTTTTCAGCACCTGTGTAAACACATCTTTCGTGTGGCTGTACCCTAAAGTAATAACCGGGTAGCCCTGGTAGGTCGGACTGATCTCGAAACTGTTGGTGAACTGCGGGCGCAACATCGGATTGCCGCGCTGGAAAGTGAGTTCGTCCAGTTTGTTTTCAAAAGGATTCAGGTCCTGGTAACTCGGGCGGTCGATGCGGCGGCTGTAGGTCACATTCAAACCCATTTTCGGATTGAACGTGTAGGTCAGCGCTGCGCTGGGGAACAGTTCCGTGTAGTTATTGGTGTTCACCGTGTCCTTTTTCGTGCTCAGCAACTGGCCTTCGTAGTCGGTATTTTCCGCACGCAGACCTGCCTGAATATTCAGTTTTTTGCCAAACATGCGGTTGTAATTGATATAACCCGCAGTGGTGCGTTCATCGTAAATAAAGCGGTTGCTCACGTTTTCATCGAGTTGGGACTCGCCGTTCACGACGTTGTAAAAGTTGAACGTGTTATCCGTCGTCACATCGGCTACTTTAAAACCAACACTCAAAGTACCTTTGAACAGGCGCTGTTCGTAGTCCGTTTTTACCGTGAAAATATCAATTTTTGTCGGCGTGTTGTTGCGGTAAATCCGCTCGCGCAACAACTCGGAGCCATCCGCCGTGTAGTACCGGTTGGGCTGGTAACTCGCGCCGCGCAGATCGTAATTGCCCCAGTCGAAATCGAAGTTCAACGAATGCCCGCTGGTGTCGGCAAATCGGTAGTTAAAATTGGTATTCAGATCCTGGCGCAGGTTATCGGCGCTGTTGGTCGCTTTCAGCAGGGTGTCAATTTGAGCAGGCGAACTCAGTTTACTGATATTCGTAAATCCATTGGAATTCCAGTTGCCGGGGTTCGCGCTGCCGTTGACCAGCACACCCACCGTATGTTTGGAGTTGATGTACCAGTCTGCGCCGGCGCGGTAACCGCTGTACCGGTTTTCCCATATTTCCTTGTTTTGCTGTTCGTAACGCTGTCCGTTTTGTTCGCGTACAAAATTCTGGTAGTTGTGCCAGTCGCCGTAACTGCCGTTATAGGAGCCGAACACGTTCACATCTTTCCCGCGGTGGTTGAGGCTGACGTTTCCGCCGCCTTTCAGCGATTCACCGTAAATGGCTTCCAGGCCGACATTGCCGTTGGTACCCAATGCTTTGTTTTTCTTGAGCCGGATGTTGATGATACCTGCGTTGCCGGCAGCATCGTATTTGGCGGAGGGGTTGGAAATGATTTCAATATTGGAAATGTCGGAAGCCTGGGTGCCTTTCAGCAGGGCCGATAAATCTTTGCCGCCCAGCGGTACTTCGCGGCCGTCGATCATGATCTTGACGGCGTTTTTACCTTTTACATTTACCTTTTCATTGTTGTCGACCACCACGCCCGGGGCTTTGCGCAGGAGTTCGAGCGCGTTCAGTCCGGTGGAGTTCACCGTGCCTTCTACGTTCAAAATCGTTTTGTCCGCTTTCACTTCGATGGGCGGGCGGCGGGCAATCACCGTTACCTGCGCCAGTTCCGTTGTTGTTTCTGCGATGCCGATGGGTTCCATGTTTTTGTCGCCACCGTCGTAGTCGAACGCCGGGCTGTAACCGCTCCCCATACCGACGGCGGTGGTTTTCAGAAAATACGTTCCTGCTGTTGCATCGGAAATTTCATACCGTCCGTCTATGCCGCTGAGCGCGCCTTTGACGAGGGTGGAGTCCTGGGATTTGTGCAGGGTTACGGTTGCAAATTCTACGGGATGTCCGTTGGATTGCTGCACTAAACCACTGATTATCTGGGCATTAACTGTATTAAATACAGCGACTAAAGCCAATAGAGGCAATAGGAATTGTTTCATAGCTTAATTAGAAAGTTGATGCGTCTTGAGTTGGCAATTTTTACCACATAGGTCACAATAGGATCTCACATAGTTCACATAGAAATTGGAGCAAAATATGCTATATGTCCTATGTGGAAACCTGATGTGGCTATGTGGTAAAGAACGATTGCTTTTGTTTTCATGTGGTTTTGATGAGGCAAAGATGTGGGGTTTGGGTAGTTTGCAAAACATAGAACCTACCAAAACCCAGTTCCTTTATATAAACAGAAGCGATGTGCCGACGAACGGAAAAAATGATCGACCAAAAAATGATCGGCAACATCGTTACGCAACAAAAGACAGGGTGAATGACCAGCAGGTTACAGCAAGGCTGCACCGCTCCGATGGAAAGTTGAAAATGATAGACGAATGGGTGGAATAGGGGGATGAGGTGTTTTGGTGTTTTGGTATTTTAGTGTTTTAGTGGTGCTTCGCTTTCGGCATGATCAATTCACATGCACGCCGGTTTTCGTTTGGGTCCCGGGAGCAAACAGCCTAAAACACCAAAACACTAAAACACCAAAACACGCTAAAATCGTTTCCCTCCTTCCCCGGGCTGCGTAAAAAACTGGAACAACTCCGGTTGCTCGCCGATGGGTGCGCCCTGCACGGTTACCTCCAGCACGACATCCTGGTCGGTGTTTGGGTCGACGGGGCTTGCAGTGGGTACTTCATACGTTTGAAAGGGCGGGATATTTGCCAGTGGATCAATCACGGGTACCGTTTGAATGGGTTGTTCGCGCAGCACGATCCGTTCTTTCCACAGTATTTTTTCCAGCAAAACAGTGTCGGTTTTTACGATGGTTTGTACCAGCGGGGCTGCTGGTACAGGCAGGGCATCCGTTGTTTTCCAAAACCGGCCAATGGCAAATACCAGCAGCAGAGCGGCTGCGGCCTGCCAAACAGGAATTCGGAGTTGGAGCAATCGGGCGACAGGCCGCTCCCGTTGTACCGGCCGGTTCCTTTGCGCCATATGCGCCTGCAGGCGCAATGCGAGTCCGGGTGGGGGCACTACTTCCGTATCCAGAGCCCGGGCGCTGCACAACACCCGATGCAATTGGTCATACGCGTCGGCGTTCATCTCAGCCAGTACCATTTCCTGTTGGTTCCGGTCGAGTTCGGCAAACGATTTGTACGCGGCAAGTGCTGCAATATCTTCCATAATATTTTATAAATATTTGATCGTCAAATGTTTGTACAAGTCTGGCTGACTATCTGCTCCCCAGTTGAGTTGCAGGTCGGCGGCCACTTTTTGCAAAGCGTAATGCAGGCGCGATTTGACCGTGCCTTCCGGGCAATCGGTGATCGTTGCGATGTCGCGCACTGAAAGTTCTTCCTGGTACCGCAGGATAAAACACTGCCTATGGGGTTCCTGCAGCGCATCGATGGCTGCGCGGAGATGTGTTTCCAGCAATTGTCGGTCGATCGTGTCGGGCAGCCAGACGGCAGTATTGTCTTCCAATGCTGCGGTCAGTTCGGCAGGTTTGCGCGCCTGGCGCCGGTATTCGTTTTTGCAAAGGTTATTGGCCAGGGTGTACAGCCAGGTCTGAAATGGCCTGCCGGGGTCGTAAGCCTGCGGGCGTTCGATGATTTTGATAAACAACTCCTGGGTAAAATCCTCCGCCCGCGCCGCATCCCGCCGCAACATCCGGTAAAAAAAACGGAACATTTGCCGGCCATACCGCAGGTACAGCTCGGCAAATGCCTGCTCGTTGCGCTGTGCGATGGCCTGCATCAAAGCGCTGTCGCTGAAGGTATTGTGATGGCTCACTCTTCGATAATTTCCATAAACACCCTGAAACCTACGGCCGGGCTTGGCGTATCACATTCGGCGATAGTCTTTAACTGGCCGTAGTAAGGAATATCGTTCCAACTCCCGCCCTTGCATTTGCCCGACTCCTGGATCATTTCTGCCACGTTGCCTGCTACATTGTACAAACCGAAGTTATTGGGGAAATAGGTGTCCGCCTCCACGGGGAAAAAACCGCCGTCGTTATCCGGCTGGCCTTTGGACGGACAGTCGCCGCAAGGAATGGTCACGGTCATATTGCACAGGTAGCAGCCTTTGGAATTGCGGATGAAGAGGCCGCCCCAGGGGTAAGCGGGGTTATTCAATCCTCCACCTGCGGCCATGATCCATTCCGGTTCGGTGGGCAGTCGGAACAGCACTTTTTTGAATTTTTTGCGCTCGGTAG
>JADLCC010000141.1 GCA_020847425.1 Saprospiraceae bacterium | reverse complement strand
TTTGCAGGAAAACAATTTCGTCGACCACATGCTGCGGGCTGTGGCGGCGGTAACTCTGCCCGAAAACGGGTGTACTGCACCAGCGGCAGGTGTAAGGGCAGCCGCGCTGGGTGTTGATGCTCACCGCACTTTCGCCATGCGCCTTTTTCCAGGTATCGAAGTATTGCTGCAGGTCGATTTTCGAGCGATTAGGAAACGGCAGCACATCCATATCGCGCAATTTCTCACGGGGTGGCGTTTTAAAAACCAGTCCGTCCGCTTGCCGGAAAGCGATGCCGTTGATGTGTGAAAAATGCCTCTTGTCAGCACCTTTCGGTATTGTTTGGGCGCTGAGACAAATTTCCAGCATCGTCTGCTCGCCTTCGCCGATCACCAGCAGATCGGCGCCATTGGCCAGGTAATCGGCAGCATTGTGCGTCACATCGGAACCGCCCAACACCACCAGCGTATCCGCCAGTTCGGCATGTATAAAAGCCGCAATATCCAGGATGCTCTGCTTCGTCATCATATTGGCGTACAGCGCCACAATGCGCGGGCGGTGCAGCAGCAGAAAGGTTTTCAGCGCCTTGTTATTGGAAAAAGTGGTATCAAAAACGGCATTTTCCACACCATGTTTGTCCAGCCAGGCCGACAGGCAGAGCAAGCCCAGCGGCGGGTAAGGCCGCATAATTTCCTGCTCTTTCGGGTCGTCGCAGAGAAAGTAGCCGTGGGCGAAGAGGATATCCATTCAGGTGCAAAGAAAGCGGGATGCAAAGTAATGGAGGCCATGAAATGGATAAATGTTGTAGATTAAAACACCTCAAAAATATTTCATGGAGTACTTTTGTATGCGTAGAAATAGGTTTCAAAACAGTGCAGGAACAAGAAAATACAATTAAGTATGAGAAAAATACAGATCATTTTTACCATCACTTTATTCACCTTCAACTTTGATTCGGTTGCTCAAAATTTAGAAAGTCACTTTAATGTGATTTCTGCAAACAACGATATGATGGGTGGTTCCCTGGTTGTTTTTTGCGAAAATGGAATAATTGAAAATTTGGCCATCGGCAAATCTGATTATTCCAGAAATATCGACATGAAGGTGGATTCTAAATATCGAATTGCAAGTATCTCCAAGGCCATTACCGCCATAGCAGTTATGCAACTCGCAGAGCACAATCTATTGAATTTAGATGAGAACATCAGTTCTATTTTGGGTTATAGTGTATTAAATCCCAATAACCCATCGGTTGCAATCACTTCACGTATGTTGTTGTCGCATACTTCTACAATTATTGATGGCTCTACGTACAGCAATTTTATAGAGGCAACGGTTAATAACAACCCAATACCCAATTTAAGCGAAATCTTGACTCCAAATGGGGCATATTACACTACGGGTCAATTCAACAATGCCGTTCCGGGCACTTATTTTAATTACGCAAACATCAACTACGTCATACTTGGAACAATAGTAGAAAAGGTTTCCAATGTACGTTTTGATGTGTATTGCAAACAAAACATAAGCGATCCCTTGGGAATTGATGCTTCATTTAATGTGAATGATTTGTCGGACATCGATCAACTCGCTGTATTATATCGAAAAACCAATGGCGTATGGATTGCCCAAGTTGATAATTACCTGGGTATTCAACCGGTTTTCAACAACCTTTCCGGCTACATTACGGGCTCCAACGGTGGGCGATTCGGCCCGCAAGGCGGTTTCCGCTGTTCAGCGCAAGACCTCTCAAAAATATTTCTAGTTTTAATGAACAAGGGTTCATTTAACGGTGTAACCCTTCTTTCTGAATCCAGTTGCAACGCTATGTTTACCAATGAATGGACATTCACCGGCAATAATGGCAACAATTATTATGGGCTTTTCAGAAGTTGGGGATTAGGTATTCACCGCATCACTTCAACTCCTGGAAACGATATTGTATTGTCGGGAAGCACTTCAATGCTTGGCCATGCCGGTGAAGCCTACGGCCTGGTGAGTGACGCCTATTTTGATACGATAAGAAAAGTAGGTGTTGTATTTATAAATAATGGTGTAGGAATTGGATATCAAACCAACAACACCTCGATTTTTTATACCGTGGAACAGCAGGTTTTCAATGCTGTCGAAAACCATGGGAACATCAGTAATTGTTTGCAAGCCGTGGGGATCAACTCAATTGACATCCCTGTTGCTTCATTATATCCTAATCCGAGTTCGGGGTTCATCAATATTCCCGGCTGCTCAGCACAAAGGGGATGTAAAATAAAAATCGTGGCCTTAGATGGCCGAAAGGTGAAGAGTTTCCGTCTGGATAAAGGCGAGACACGCATTGACATACAAGACCTTAAAAGAGGTATGTATATCCTAGAGTTAAATGGCACAAGTTATTCATTCATAAAAGAATAAATGATTAAGAGGGTGTTCGGGAATTTACCAAAATGCCCCCCCTTTGCCACAGTTGTACTGCGAACAGAGGGGAGGGTACGCTAAACACAGGGGGATAAAAAGGGTTTGGGATAACAGCAAGCACTTTTGCCTGCTAATTTTCAATCGCCTGCACCCCTTTGGAAAAATGCGAATACAGGTACACTTTTACGGGCAATGCATCTAAATATTTGTAAATCAACGGTTTTACTTCTTCCCAATCGAGTCCGCCGACGCCGGTAGCCAGTCGCGGAATAGCAACACTTTCGAGTTGTTCATCCGATATCATTTTCGACAGTTCCTTTAATGCATGGTTCAGATGGACCATTGTGGCCTTGCCCGGATGCGAACGATCTGTCAGGGGCGGTTCTTGTGTAAAAAGACTGATGATGCGGTTTCCTACGCCGCTCCATATCCATGCGCCGCCGGGTTTGGGGTGAAACTGGTGGCAATAATGCCTGAAATCCTTGTACATGGCCGGGAAAGTTTCGCGCAAGCTCAATGCCAGTCCACTGTCAAAATGGTCGTTCGGTGCAATGCCATGCGCAATAGCGCTTGCCTTCGAGAGGGTGATATCTCCTGTTACTTCTTTAATCATTGGAATTCGTTTTAATGACT
>JADLCC010000140.1 GCA_020847425.1 Saprospiraceae bacterium | reverse complement strand
TGTCTTGTCCTGAAATAGCTTTACACAAAGCACAGAATGTAAAGCAATGATCAGGATTAAAAAAGTAAAGCGTTCGAACCGTTACCCGGATGAATTGAAGCGCAAGATTGCGCAAGAATATCTTTCAGGCCGATTCAGTTATGCTATTGCCGCAGAGGAGTATGGCTTGCGAGACAAAAGCGTTGTCAAAGAATTTGTCAGGTGGTTTCGCCGGAATAACGAACTTAGTGCGACAAATACCGAGCTTTCGATGTCCAAGAAATTACGTTCTACACCAGATTCCACCCAATTGTCCTCTGAAAAACGGATTAAAGAACTCGAAGAACAACTACGTTTATCGAAGTTAAAAGTTGAACTTTTGGAGACAATGATAGACATTGCTGAAGATCAACTAAAGGTCGATATCAGAAAAAAGTCTGGTTCCCAGCAGTTGAAAAAATGAAGGCATTCTATCAAACAACTGGCTTAAAGGTTTTTTGTGGGCTGCTGGGAAAGACACGTCAAGCCTTCTATGACCATCAGTGGCGCGCCGACCAGCATGCCCTGGACGAGGGTTTAGTCATTGACCTGGTGCGCCGTCAGCGAGCGGACACACCGGGATCGGGTGGACGCAAGTTGTTACACTTGCTTGAAAATGAATGGCAAAAGCACGGTATTCAGTTGGGCCGGGATCAATTTTTTGCCCTTCTGCGTCGCAATGAACTGCTGATCCGGCGTCGCAAAAAGTATGCTACGACTACCGACAGCAGGCATTGGCTCAAGAAATACCCCAATCTTGCTGCCGAGATGAAGGTTGACCGTGCCGAACAACTTTGGGTGAGCGACATTACCTACATCAGTACAGGCAGCAAATTTGGATACCTAGTGCTGATTACGGATGCCTATTCCCGCAAGATTGTAGGGCACGAGTTTAGTAAATCTTTGAATGCCGCTTTTTGTGTCAATGCACTCCAAGTGGCACTTTCATCACGACAATACCCACAACGACCGCTCATGCATCATTCTGACCGTGGCATTCAATATTGTTCGCAAGCCTATGTAAGTGTCTTAGAAAAACACTCTTGTCGCATCAGCATGACGCAAAATGGCGATCCTTATGAAAATGCGCTGGCTGAACGAGTCAATGGTATCCTCAAACAAGAATGGAGGCTTGATCAAAACTTCGACACCTTTGAGCAAGCCCAAATAACTATCGAAAAGGCCGTTTATCACTACAACCATTCCAGACCGCATGCCAGTTGCGATTACCACACACCAGTTAATGCACACCAACTTCAAGGAACCCTAAAAAAACGTTGGAAACCTAAGTCAAAGAACAAATCAAACTCAATCTTCAATATCAATTCTGCTGACAGGCTTTTTGGACATAACTTTGTAAAGCCCCCACAGGATTACTTGCTAAAGTGTAAAGTCTCTGAAGGATTATCTCTTAACCTGTAAAGTTATTTTAGGACGAGACAATCCTTCTAATCCTGTTCTAAAAACCCCTACATTGGATCCACATCCACCACCACCTGCACCTGACTTAAACCCGGCTTGCCTACAAGTATTTCAGTAGAATACCGGATGAGCCCTTTCGAGTCGTTCAGCAGTGCCGCCGATTTTTCCAGTTTCAGCATGATATCCTGCGCGAAATAGCCCCGGATGCGGGCGATATTGGGAATGACCGGACCGAGCACACGGTCGCCCAGTTTCTGGCGCAGCATTTTTCCGAACTGGGCGGCGGCTTCGTGTACCACCTTGGGGTCTTTGTGGCGAATTTCTATATTGATCAGGCGGGAAAAAGGCGGGTAATGAAATTCCCGACGTTCTTTCAGTTCACGCTCCGCAAATCCGCGAAAATCGCCACGCAGCACTTCCAGCAAAACCGGGTGTTTCGGGTCGAAAGCCTGGATGAGTACCGAACCGCGTTTGTGTTTGCGACCTGCCCGGCCTGCTACCTGTGTAAGCAATTGAAAAGCGCGTTCGCCGGAACGAAAATCCGGGAACTTGGTCAGTTGATCGGCGCCGAGCACCCCCACCAGCGACACATTGTCGAAATCGAGGCCCTTGGTCACCATTTGGGTGCCTACTAGAATATCCAGCCGGCGTTCCTCAAAATCACTGAGCAATGCCGTCAGGTTGTTTTTGGAACCCGCAGTGTCCAGATCCATACGTCCGATGCGGGCGTTGGGCAGGAAAATTTTGAGTTCGTCTTCGATTTTTTCGGTGCCGAAACCGCGCAGGGTGATTTTCCCGCTGCCGCAAGCCGGGCACACCGACGCAGGTTCCTGGGTGTAGCCGCAATAGTGGCAGCGCAGGCGGTTGGTGTGTTTGTGAAAGGTCAGGCTCACATCGCAGTGTCGGCATTGGGCATTCCAGCCGCAGACCTGGCATTCCAACATCGGCGCATACCCCCGGCGGTTTTGGAACAAAATGGCCTGTTCGCCTTTTTCTATCGATTTTTGCAACTGTTCGATCAGCGGCGCGGCAAAAATACTTTGCATCTGCTTCGTTTTCATTTGCTCCCGCAAGTCGATGGTCTCTATCTCAGGCAGTTCCAATCCGCCGAAACGTTCCGGCATTTCCACCAGCCCGTATTTGCCACTTTGTGCATTGTGCCAGGATTCGATGGAAGGTGTGGCAGTGCCCAGCAATACTTTTGCGCCGTACAAGTGCGCCAGGTAAATCGCCGTGTCGCGGGCGTGGTAGCGCGGCGCAGGGTCGTATTGTTTGAATGAATTATCGTGTTCTTCGTCAACAATAATCAGTTGGAGGTTGTGGAAGGGCAAAAACAGCCCGCTGCGCGCTGCGAGGATCACAGGTTTGCCGGAGGTAGCGGCTTTCCAGACTTCCACTCTTTCATGGGTATTCACTTTGGAATGGTACACGCTGACCTCATCGCCGAATACCTTTTGCAACCGATGGATAATCTGGGTCGTCAGCGCGATTTCCGGCAACAGGTACAGCACCTGTCCGCCCTTTTGCATCACATCACGAATCATCTCGACGTACACCCGCGTTTTGCCGCTGCCGGTTACGCCGTAGAGCAGCACGACCTTTTTTTCGGCGAGTTGGCTGTCGATTTCGGCCAGGGCGCGCCGTTGCTGACCGGATAAATCGTCGGCTTCCGCGAGTTCGTCTTCGTAACCACTCAGGCGGCTCACTTCAATGTCGTAGCGCTCCAGCACACCTTTTTTAAACAGAGTGTTTAAGGAAGATTCGGAGACGTCGGCTTTGTACAACACATCCTGTTTGCGGACAAAAGGTTGTTGCTTTTCCAGCGACAGGTAGGCCATCAGGATTTCCAGTTGCCGTTCCTTGTTTTGTAGTTCGGACATGATTTCCCGCAACAGATCGGGTTGCGAGCGGTAGGGTTCTGCCAGCCGCACGGCACTAAGTTTGCGCGCCTTGAATTTTTCCTGCAAGTCCTCGCGCAGGAACAGCACCCCTTTGGTCAGCAGGCGCTGAATGACCGGGAACACCGTTTTTTTGTTCAGGATCTTGCGGGCGTCTTCTACCGTAATTTCCTGCTGAATCTGCAGGGCTTCCGTGATCAGGTATTCGTCGTTGTCGAGGGAGGTAAAATCGTCGCCGAAAATATTGCTGAACACGAGTTTTGTTTCGCTGGTCAGTTTCAGGTGGCCGGGCAGTGCGGCGGACATCACTTCGCCCAGCGTGCAGCAATAGTAATCGGCAATCCAGTCCCAGAGTGCGAGTTGTTGTGGCGAAACGACGGTCACCTCATCGAGCACGGAAATGATCGGTTTCACCTGATAACCAGGCACTTCCGTATGGACACGTGCCACGAGGCCGCTGTACAGTTTGCTGCGTCCGAACTGCACCTCCACCCGAACGCCCGGCTGTATCAGGTCGCGCACCGACTCCGGAATGGAGTACGTATACGTGCGCTTGGGCAGTGCGAGGGGAAGTATGATGTCGGCGAACATTTTCTGGATATGGACTGGATCTGCAAAGGTAGGTAAAAACAACAAAATTGTTTTGAAGATAGTTTTTTAAAACAAAAAGTGTTTTTACATTTGTTTGATAATTGCGAATGAATTTTTTACTATAACACCTTTATGTTTTTCTACCACAAAGTACACCAAGTGGTTTTCACAAAGGACACTAAGCGTAGAGTTGACCTGTTTCTCTTGGTTATAAATAAAACCTGGCAAAAAGCACCACAGATGGCTGGGAAGTGCGGTCAACGCTACGCTTTGTGTCCTTTGTGAAAACCACTTCGTGTCCTTTGTGGTAAAAAACACTCGAGCGTCCTTTGCGAAAACACTTAGTCCACTTTGTGGTTAAATACAAACAATTAAATTTTGTGGTAAAAAAATCGCCGTTCGAGCAGTCACAAAGCATAAAATACGTTATTTTTGTCCCACTTTTGCCAAAAGGTTGAGACCCCAAAGTGGGAGCAACCTTATTTTTTCACTAAACCATTCACTCTTAATTGGCATTTAAACCTTACCGTCCTAAACCCGCCGGCGCCCGCCCGCCCGGCGCCCGCCCCGGAGGGGGCCGTCCATTTCCCCCGCGCCACCAACACCAGCCCGAGCACCGTATCAATGAATTCATCCGGGTACCGGAGGTGCGACTTGTAGGCGAAAACCTGGCTGAAATCAGCGAAGTAGTGGGAGAAACCGTAGAAAACGGCATTTTCCCAACCTCCAAACTACAGAAGTTTGCAGAAGAAATGGGGCTCGACCTGATTGAAATCACGCCCAATGCGGAGCCTCCCGTCGTTCGTATTGCCGACTATAACAAGTTCCTTTATCAGAAGAAGAAGAAGGAAAAAGAGATGAAAGCCAACTCATCCAAAGTGGAACTCAAAGAGATCCGCTTCGGACCGGAAACCGGCGAACACGACTTCGACTTCAAACTGCGCCACGCAAAAAGTTTCCTCGGCGAAGGCAACAAGGTGAAAGCCTATGTGCAATTCCGCGGCCGCGCGATCGTGTTCAAAGACCGCGGCGAGCTGCTGCTGCTGCGTTTTATGAAAGAACTGGAAGACTACGGTGCTGCAGACCAGATGCCAAGGCTCGAAGGCAAACGCATGAGCGTTATTCTGTCGCCTAAAAAAGGTGCGCCCAAGAAAAAAGAGGACAAGGATTAAGTGTTTGGGTGTTTTTGTTTTTTCGTGTTTTTGAAGAACATTGGTACACATTTTTTTGACAATCAGCAACTTACAACAGTCGCTTGTTCAAAAACGCCAAAACACTAAAAAACAAAAACACTTAATTCTTTTGCACTTTGTCGCAACATGCTACCTTTGCGCTCCAATTTTAAATAACAATCGTTTTATCATGCCGAAAATGAAGACCCACTCCAGCGCCAAGAAGCGATTCTCGGTTACTGGTACAGGTAAAGTGAAGCGCAACCGTGCAAGATTGCGCCACATCGCAAGTACAAAAACGAAAAAACAAAAACGCCACCTGCGCGGAAGTGTAGTGGTAGACCAGACCGAACACGCTCGTATCGAGCGCCTGTTGGTTATCTGATCTTGTTTTTTCCGATTGCCCCGTTTCCTGAAAGCAGGAAACACCCTCTCATTTTTTAACGAGGACTTTGGCAAAAGCACGGGTAATACCCGTCCCGAAGTCGCACTAAAAAACATTGTATGCCAAGAGCAACCAACAACCCGGCCAGTCGCGCCCGCCGGAAAAGAATCATGTTAGCCGCACGCGGCTTCTTTGGCGCCCGTTCAAAAGTCTACACCGTAGCAAAAAACGCCCTTGAAAAAGGTTGGGTTTATGCCTTCCGGGACCGCAAATTCAAAAAACGCATCTACCGCCGCCTTTGGATCGCCCGTATCAACGCCGCTACCCGCCCAATGGGCATCAATTACAGCCGTTTTATCCATGCTTTGGACCAGAAGGGTATCACCCTGAACCGCAAAGCACTGGCCGATATGGCGCTCAACCACCCGGCTACTTTTAAAGCCATCGTGGATACGGCACGGAAGTAAGTGCGAAGTCGACAGTGCTAAGTGCGAAGTTGACAGCGTTTTTGCTATTGTTTTGTTAAAATATCCTGACGGGGAATTGGTTGTATACCAGTTCCCCGTTTTGTTTTCCGGTTTTAACTGGGGTTATTTTTAGCACATCGCCAATCTTTTAAAAAAAAATGCCAAAAACACCGGAAATTCACCGCCGGTAAAATGTTACCCAACCCGATTTCCACACAAATTTCAACTTAACTATGAAAAAAGTACTACTCCTACTGTTTACTGTGGCCTCTTTTGCCGCCGTACAGGCCCAAACCTGTGTGCGTGACTCTACTGTTTTGACTGACACAGCGGCGGTCATCCACCCACGCCCCTACTCGGATACGTACCAGGTTTACGACTTGGCACATGCCTGTATCGGACAACCCTATCTCCAGTCGTTTTCATTGGCTGTGCCGACCTCTTTTACGTTTCAAGGTATTACGCTGCCGATTACAAGCGCCAGCATCGCTACTTCGGGCGCTCTGACCGGTCAGCCGGTAGGCATCACTTACCTGTGTGATCCTCCGAACTGTGTGTTTAATGCAGGCACCCTGGGTTGTATCCTGTTATACGGCACACCGACGGCTGCTAACACAGCGGATACATTCAGTTTGACTATTTCAGCAACTATCCAGACGGCTTTTGCTCCGGTGCCGATCACTTTTCCGGGCGCTGTTGCACCGGGTAATTACTACCTGATTCTGGACGCTGCGGGCAACTGCGTCTCTTCGGCTTACGACCTGAAGAGCGAGATCGTGGGCATCAAAAACCAGCCGAACCCGTTCGGGCAGCAAACAACCATCGAAGTGGAGTCGGTCACTACCGGCGATTTCCAGTTCGAAGTGTATGACCTCGTTGGCAAAAGACTGCACCAGCAAACCATCAGCCTGAATGAAGGCACCAACCAGTTCACTTTCGACGCCGGTAACCTGGCTGACGGCACGTATTTTTACAGCCTCAGCAACCGGGAAGGAAAAGTGTCGCGTGTGATGGTGATTGCCAGATAAATGTTGAGATTGTTGAGGGGTTGAAATGTTGAGGGCCACACACTTGAGCGGCCCTCAACAACCTCAACCCTCAACATCTCAACGCCCCCGCCCCTCCTTGAAAAGTTCGTTCCCCGCCATTGCTTCTCTTTACCAATAATCCCGTTTCATTCGCCGCGGAGCGTATTTTTTCACAAATAAAAACCAGGTTGTCTCTATGCGACTGCTTTACCTCTTATCCATTTGTTTCACAGCACTTTGTATCCAAACCCTCTCTGCACAATCCGGCTGTCCGGGTTGCCAGACCGCCCTGCCTGCCAATCTGCCGGCAGACACCCTTTACCTGCAAAATATCCCTGACGGGGAAGCCGGACTGGCTTACAACCAGGACATTTCTTTCCGGATGCCCAAAACCACCACGCCTGTTTTTGCCGTCGACAGCATAACGCCGCCCGGCCTGACCATTTCCAAAATAGAAATTATTTCCGTAGACGGGCTCCCGCAGGGGCTATACTGGGAACCCAGCCAGTGGGAATTCCAGACCGCTACTGAAACCGACGGCTGCATCAAAATTTGCGGCACTCCGACCGTTTCCGACTCGTTTGTACTAACCGTGAAGATAAAAGCCACAGTGCTGTTCCTGGTGCAGGAAAAAACCTTCCCGATGCGCATCTACATCGCGCCAAAAGTGAGCAACACTGACGGCTTCAGCATGAGCAATTTTACCGGCTGCGGTAGCGCGGAAGTCACTTTTGAAAACAATGTGCCCTCTGGTGGCGCCGACGGTTTTGAATACGTCTGGGATTTTGGCGACAACACCGGCTTTGAAGGCGAAAACCCGCCGCCGCATACCTACACCGAGCCCGGCATTTACACGGTTTCCTACCACGCCACAGTCGATACCGCCGGTTATATCCTGGAAAGTGTCACTGTACTGGATGTGGAATGCGTCGACCAGTTGGGCGCCGGCGCCCCCGATTTGTATTTCCTGATCAAACTTCCCAATGGCACAGAGGTATTCAACTCCTCTCCATATGTCAACAACACGCCCCTACCCTACACCTGGCCTGTCGGACTGAAACTGGGCGAAGGCAATTACACCATTTTTGTATCCGACGAAGACAGCGGCCTGAAAGGCAGCGACGACGACTGCGGCCAGGCGCCGTTTAATATCCTCAGCGGCGACACGCTGACTACGGGCGGCCTGACGGTCATCCTGAATATTCAGCATCCGATCGAGGAAGTGACGTCGATGGACACCGTGATCGTGTATCCTTTGCCCATTGCGCCGAACCTGACCGCTCCGGAAGGACTGAGCGCTTGCGAAGGATCGGATTCGCTGGTCCTGCTGTCGTCCTACGGGGCCGGCAACCAGTGGTTCAGGAACGGACAACCCATCGATGGCGCGAATGACTTTTTGTACCAGCCTACCCTCTCCGGCGCATACCAGGTGCAAATCGGCACGCCTGAAGGATGTACGGCCATTTCGAATACTGCCCAGGTGGAGGTGCACCCGCTACCCACGCCGCCTGCTTTTTCTAATCTAGACAACTCCCTGCGCCTGTTCGATACGCTGGCGTTGCCCGACACTTACAGCCTGCAATGGTACAATGCCGCAGCGGCTATCCCCGGCGAAACGGGTTTCCGCTACTGCGCCACAGCCAGCGGCACCTACGGCCTGCTGGTAACCGACCTGGCTACGGGCTGCACGAACTTTTTCTCGCAACTGGTGGTGTACAACCCCAATTTTGACTGCACAGTCGGCACGAATGATCCTGCTGCCCTGGTGATGGGTATTTTCCCGAATCCGGCGCACGACGCTCTACAGGTCCGCCTGGGCAAACCCCTCGGCAACGACGGGCTGCTGCGCATCTGGGACGCTACGGGACGGCTGATCCGCACGATCCCGATGGCCTCCGGCGCCACTGCACTGGAAGTGGATTGCAGTTCGCTGGTGTCCGGCCTGTTTTCGCTGGAGATGATCAGCGGAGAAGGCAGAGGAAGCGCGAAAGTGGTGGTGACGCACTAGGGATTTGAGGATTTGACTGGTAGCGAATCGAATATTCCATTATTTGACAAAGCCAAATATCTATTTTACCTTTCGGCTTACAACAAAATCCTATGGATCAAGCACCTGACTCGCAATAAATATCCACGCCCTTTTTCCTGGAAGCATAACCGGGAAAAAGGGCGTGTTCGTTTATAGCGGGCATAACCGCAACTAAAGACAGATCACATGAAAAAATTTACCGTTTTAAAATTAATTGGATTGGCAATACTCGTCATGATAACTTTAGTTGTCATTTCAATCCTGGAAGTTACCCTGTATTCTTATGTTGTAAATCCCGGACAAGAACTCAGTGTTTATGAAGCACACGCTGAATTTTCCGCGCCATATATTTCCGGCATTTTTGGGTTTATTCTTTTCTTTCTAGTTTCAAGATTTTGGAAGAAAAAAGGACATGAAAACGCGTTCCAATTAACCCTTCTCTTTCCCGCAACTTACGTACTACTCGATATTGTTGTTTTATTCATTGCCGGTGCAGAATGGTCAAGTTTTATTTTGACTTTTATCCTGGCGAATGGTGCAAAATTTCTTGGCAGTTACTTAGGATATAAATTAACTAAATGACAGCCGACCGTTTCTGACGAACAACTTGTTCTTGCGAAGAGGTCAAATTTCTGTAGAAATCACCAAAATATTTACAGCAACATGATGCGGACAATTCTATTTACAATAGCATTTATTTGTTCTATGACCAATATTTTTGGACAGACGGAGCAAGCCAAACTTAAAATCTCACATTTAACGGGAGATTTTTATATTTATACCACTTACAATACATACCAGGAAAGTCAGGTGCCCGCCAACGGAATGTATCTTGTCACCAACAAAGGCGTGGTAATGTTCGATACCCCCTGGGACACATCGCAATTTCAACCTTTGCTGGACAGTATCCAATTCAAACATAACAAAAGTGTGTTGTTGTGTATTGCAACGCACTGGCATGGCGACAGGACTGAAGGACTGGAGTATTACAAACAACAGGGAATTAAAACATATACTACTGTTCTTACAGATGAGTTCAGTAAAAAGAACAACATGAAAAGGGCTGAATTTTTAATAGCAAAAGACACTGTTTTTAATATAGAACAATACTCCTTTGAAACATATTACCCGGGAGAAGGGCATACAGCAGACAATATTATTATTTGGTTCAAAAAAGAAAAAATACTGTACGGCGGTTGTTTAATAAAAGGTGTCGATGCCAAGAATTTGGGCTACTTAGGTGACGCAAACACAACAGCATACGCAACTACCTTAAAAAGAGTGCAGCAAAAATGCCCTACGCCAAAGTTTATTATCGTTTCACACAGCGACTGGGATGATTTAAATTCATTGAAGCATTCTATTAAGATGGCAAAAAAATTAAAAAAGAAAAAAAATACTAAGTAAAGATGAAAGCATACAAATTCTGCCAAAGTTGCGGTTTCCCCCTGAAGAAGGACAAAAAAGGTGGGGGTACCGAAAAAGACGGATCAACAAGCGAAAAATACTGTTCCATGTGCTATGAAAACGGCGCATTTCTGACACCTCCTGAAATTGACACTGCTAAAAAAATGCAGGCGTATTGTATACAGGAAATGAAGAAAGATGGAATCAATGTTTTTTTTGCATGGCTGGCTACCAGGTCAATTCCAAAACTTGAAAGATGGAAACCAAATATTTCATAGTATCGTGGGATTCGAGTACTGATTAATCAGTATTGTACAGCGTTGAGACTAAGGGGACTTTTGTACTTTCTTAATTCTCAACAAAATATGATACGAACAGCCTTCTTTTCCATCCTTGTTTTTATTGCGGCACAATTGTTTGCCCAACCCGTCCAGACCATTCGCGGAATGGTTATAGACGACGCTTCCAACGTTCCCGTAGCATTTGCCACGGTAGTTTTGCTCGACACAGACCCCTCTGTTGGCGCAATAACCGACACGTCGGGGCATTTCAGCATCCCGAATGTACCCGTCGGGAGGTACGATCTGCGTGTAACCTATGTCGGTTACGAGCCCGCAATCATCCGTGAACTAACCGTTATTTCCGCCAAAGAACCATTTTTGACGGTCCAGATAAAGGAAAACACTTCCCTGCTTGCCGAAGTAGTGATCAAGCCCCGTGTCAGCAAAGAACGGCCGCTAAATACGATGGCTACAGTAAGCGCCCGTATGCTGAGTGTGGAAGAAGCCAAACGTTACGCGGGCGGCTATGACGACCCTGCCCGTCTGGCTTCGTCGTTTGCCGGTGTGGCAAGCAATTCGGATGACAACGGCATCATCGTCAGGGGGAATGCGCCCAAATTTCTGCAATGGAAAATGGAGGGCATTGAAATACCCAATCCCAATCACTTCGGAGACTTAAATTCATTCGGAGGAGGAGCCGTAACGGCATTGAGCAGCCAGATGCTGGCCAATTCCGATTTCTTTACCGGCGCATTTCCTGCCGAGTACAACAATGCCTTATCGGGCGTTTTTGACATCGCCATGCGGACGGGAAATAATGAAAAACCAGAGCATACCTTTCAGGCTGGCATTATCGGTTTGGACGCCGCTTCCGAAGGACCTTTCAGAAAAGGGGGCAAATCATCCTATCTTTTCAATTACCGGTATTCCACCTTTGCTCTGCTGGCGCCGTTGTTGCCTGAAAACGCCGACGGCATCAGGTACCAGGATCTCTCCTTCAAACTGAATTTTCCCACTCCCAAAGCAGGCGTTTTCTCGGTCTGGGGCATAGGCCTGGCCGACAAAGCAGGTGCAAAGGCAAAAATAGACAGCACGGAATGGGTGTACCACGACGACAAAGAAGAGCATGAAATAAAACAGTATATGGCAGCGGCAGGCATCAGCCATAAATATTTTTTTAAGAACAATGCATACCTGAAAACAACCCTGGCCGCAACGGCAAGTAGTATCGATTGGACAACAGAAAAGTTGAATCCGCAATTAGCATTACGGCCGCAAAGCAGAATCGCCAATACGAGCTGGAATTTTGTTTTGTCCTCCTTCATCAACAAAAAATTCAACGCCAGACATACCAACAGAACCGGAATATTGGTCACGGGAATGATGTACGACATGCGCCTGAACAATGCACTGACTTCGGATAGTCCGCCGCAGGAAATTGTCGACGCAAACGGGTTCAGTACGGTGATTTCCGCTTACAGCAGTTCATCCATTCAGTTGACCGATAAACTACTGATGAACATTGGAGTGAACAGCCAGGTTTTTACCTTAAACAATCATTACACGATTGAACCCAGGCTCGGATTTCAGCAGCAAATCAGTAAAAATCAATCGCTTGGTTTGGCTTACGGATTGCACAGCCGCACCGAGCGACTGAATTATTATTTCAACAATTCACTTTCGACAGGCGAAACAGCGGTAAACAAAAACCTTGATTTTACCAAAGCGCAACACCTGGTGCTGAGTTATGATTGTAACATCTCCGACCTGGTTCACCTAAAAGTAGAACCCTATTTTCAACACTTGTATTCCGTACCTGTAATAGCAGACAGTTCTTTCTCTTTTATTAACCTCCAAACCGATTGGTTTTTTGCAGAAAAACTACAAAATACCGGCGAAGGCAGAAATTTCGGGATCGACATTACGCTTGAAAAGTATATTTCCAAAGGCTACTATTATTTATTTACGGCATCGGTGTTCAATTCGGAATATAAAGGCGGGGACAACATCTGGCGTAGCACGAGATATAACCGGAATTATGTGTTCAACTTTTTAATCGGCAAGGAATGGCAACTGGGTAAAAATAACCAGAACGTGTTTAGTTTAAATACACGTTTCAGTTATCAGGGCGGCAACCACTATTCACCCGTCAACGATGCTGCTACCCACGCAGCGGAAAGTATTGTTTATGATGAAATGAACGCCTTTAAAATGCAGACAGACCCCTCGTTGAACGTGCATTTTACCGTTAGTTACAAAACAAATAAGAAAAACAGTTCCCGCGAACTGGCATTAAAAATACTGAATGTAACCCGGCAGCCCGACTTTTACGGTTACCAGTACAACGCAGTGAAAAAGACGATTGACAAGGATGTGGCATCTGTATTGATCCCTAACTTGAGCTACAAAATAGAGTTCTAGTGTGTTTGCGGTATTTGGATATTCACGGATATGTTGTGTATGCCGGAATGCTGTTCTGGCAAGGTTGATAGCCAGGAATTGCCTGAACAGCGTTCCGGTATACACAAAACGTCCGCCTTGGCAAGTGCTCCGCTCTTCATCGACTCCTATCAATAACGCCTGGGCTAACCAACCGCTCCAACATTAAATTCGCGTGCATGCACCACAACAATATCTGGAAATCAAAAAAACAACTAATCCAGGCCCAAAGAAATAAACCAAATCCCGTTTTCTCGGTTCCACCCATACAATGGATACTGGAAAAACATTTTTGCTGATTGGCGGGAGCCATGGCATTGGGCTTGCGCTCACACAACAGTTAACGGCCCGCGGGCATCAGGTCATCGTGCTGAGCCGTACGCCCGGCGGTGTACAGGCTATGCCCAATGTCACACACCATACTTTTGACGTATTAAAGGACGATTTCCCGGCGGAAGTATTACCCGCCGCCCTGCATGGACTGGTTTATCTTCCGGGCAGCATCAACCTGCGCGGGTTTTCCTCCATCAAGCCGGAACAATTTCGGGATGAACTGGAAATTAACTGTATCGGCGCCATTCGCTGTATACAGGCATCCCTGAAAACGCTCAAACAGCATGCAGGTAGCAGCATAGTTTTGTTCAGTACCGTTGCCGCAGGTCTGGGCATGCCTTTTCACAGCAGCATCGCCGCAGCCAAAGGTGCAGTGGAAGGACTTACCCGCGCATTGGCGGCCGAGTTGGCGCCCGGCATCCGGGTCAACTGTATTGCGCCTTCCCTCACCGATACCCCGCTGGCCGAAAAACTATTGAATACCGAAGAAAAACGCGAAGCCTCTGCCCAGCGGCACCCACTCAAACGCGTCGGTTCTGCAGAAGAGATCGCCGCGCTGGCAGCTTTCCTGCTTTCCGATGATGCAGCCTGGATCACGGGCCAAATTTTACATGCAGATGGTGGCATGAGCGCCATAAAGTCATGAAAAACGTAAAAAAAGAGCATTTGCCGGAGAAAAAATGTGCCACCTGCGGCCGCCCCTTTGTTTGGCGTAAAAAATGGGCGCGGGTGTGGGAATCCGTAAAATATTGCAGCCAACGTTGTTCCAAAGAGAAACAAAATGCGCCCTGAAAGGCGGAACAATGCACATAAGCGCTTTTCATTCCGAAACAATTGAATTGTCGTAGCGCCAGTTCACTGATCCATTGCCTTTTTTTCAACGTTTAAGGATCGTTTGAACTCAGTCGGCGTAACGTGCGCCATTTTCCGAAAAAATCGCGAAAAATGTGCCGCTTCTTCGAATCCGAGTTCAAAACCGATCTCGCCAGCCGATTTGTCTGTGTACAAAATCAGGCGTTTGGCTTCCAAAAAAAGTCGGTCGGCAATGATCTGTACGGGACTTTTTTCGCTGTGCTTTGAAAAAAGATTGGACAGTGTTTTGGGTGATTTGAACATCAATTCGGCGTAATCCTGCACGAGGTGCAGTTTTTTGAAGTTGTTTTCGACCAGCAGATTGAACTGCCGCACGGTGTCCAAATCAGCGGTCGAAAGCGTGCCCGCAGGCGACTGCAATTTGACTAAACGTGTCATTTTAATAATGAGCCGTTTAAGCAAAACACGCAGCATTTCGCCCTGAATATTGTCGCGGGTCTCAAACTCTTCCGCAAAAACCTGGGCCAACAAGCCGAGGCTGCGCCGCTCTTTTTCGTCCAATACAATGGGCATCGCCTCGCGCCAACCATAAAACAGCAGCCCCGAACACGACACCTCCGCGTCGTGTGTGAGGATGCAGTAAAACTCGCGGTTGAATTGCCAGATCACCGCATCCTCCGAGCGTTCGAGCCGAAACGAGTGGCTTACATTGAGCGCCGCGACCGTGTTTTCGGGAAGATTAACGCGTATTTCGTCGAGCGTCAATACCTGCGATTTGCCCCGGTTCCAAACCAGCGCATTAAATTTTTGCTCCCGGTCGCGAAAAAAATAGCGGGTAAAATCCGGTTCGCCGACTGACATCAAAAATTGTCCGCCCGAGGCGGGTTCGTTGAATTCGTGGCGCATTAATTAGACTTTACGAATGCCTTTTGATAATTTATTTGTGCGCTTTGGATGTATTCTGCGCGTTTTTTTTCCCAATCCTCCCGCACGTCCTGGTTGTAATTGAGGTACAGCCTGCCGTCTACAATGCTCCATGCCTGGGGCTCAATCTTGGCGGGGTAGCCTTTCGACCAACCATAGGCGCACCAGCCACCAAATTGAGGTGCATATTTTTCAGGTTCGGCTGCAAAAAGTTCACGGTGGCGGGTGTCGGCAAAATGCCAGGTCGCTCCGTGCCAGTTTATGGCAATGCTGTCAAGTCCTTTGATGGGCTTGGCATCGGTGAAATATGCCACAGGGTCATAGCCATTTATAGCGCCATTTTTTGTGGAATAAATGGCATCTTTTTGGGCTTGCGTTTGCGCAAGGCTGCCGAGCGATAGGAACAAAATCAAGAAGTATTTCATGACTAAAGGTGTGTTACCAATAAGGGCTTGTTATTATTGTTCTGTTGCTGGTTTTTCAGGAAAATCGGTGGCCTGTGCAATGTTCCATTCGCCCAAAATCATGCGGTGAACGTAACAATGATCGGCTTCTCGAAGGAGTTCGGCGCGTTGTTCATCTGTCAAATCGCCCTCGATTTTTAGAAAAACCTGTACCGTCGAAACGAGCGAACGATCGGCGTTTCGTTTGACCGCGAGTTCGAGTTGGGCATCCACGTCGCGGATTTCCCAGCCTTTTTTTCGGGCAATGAAACGGACGGTATTCACTTTGCAAGAAGCAAGTGCGGCGAGGATCAAATCTTCGGGTGAAAAACCGAGGTCGGTGCCTTTGCCCGTGAGCGGTTCGTCACCGACGATGGCGTGTCGACCGTTCGAGATGATGCTCTGGTAGCCTAGCGGCAAATTTTTTATGCTGATTTTGGTTGCCATTTTATTTAAAGTTTCATGGTAAAATTTAATGACACAAAGGTGGGGGCGGCAACAGGTGGCATACTTTTCAATTTCACCTGATAATTTACCAATTTTTCCCTAATCCCAAAAAAGTTTCTCCCATAGGCAGCCAAACGCCCGCAACACAAATCTGTGATTTTTGTCGGGCTTCAATTTTTTCTACATTCACCAGGTAAGAGCGATGAATTCGCCGGATACCGTGTTTTTCAAGCCGGGCAGCGAGGTTTTTCAGGCGCTCGAGCGTTAGTATAGGTTTAGCAGATCCGGCAAGGTGGATTTTGACATAATCGCCCATACTCTCAATAAAAAGAATGTCAGCGATGGTGATTTTCACCTGAATATATTCCGAAAAAACAAAAAAACTGGTTTCCTGTGCGGGTAATGGGTCGAGTTTTTCCTGCAAAACGAGCCGTGCAGCCGCTTTTATCATCGCTTTTTGAAAGCGTTCCGGCGAAACGGGTTTCACCAGATAATCCACCACATCAAGGTCGAAACCCTCGTGGGCGTGTTCCTTGTGGGCGGTCAGGAAAATGACCATCGGGCGTTCGTCGGGCAGTTGTCGGACAAAATCGAGGCCGCTCACATCGGGCATATTAATATCAGTGAGGAGTAAATCCGCCGTGTTATTTTGTAAAAAATCTGCCGCTGCCGTTGCATCGGTGAAAGTAGCGAGCAAATGTATATCCGGGACTTCGGCTGCCAATTTTTCAATCAAAACGAGGGCAAGCGGTTCGTCGTCAAGTGCGATGAAGGTCATTTTTTGATGGTATTGAGGTGTAATTTTAATTCCACGCTATGTTTTGTGCCTGTTTTTTCAATTTTTAGCGTGTGCTTTTCGGGATACGAATATTCAAGCCGTTGTCGCGTATTGGCCAGACCGATGCCAGAAGCATTGCCGTTTTGGGCCGTTTTTTCTGGGAAAAGGTCGTTTTCTACTTTTAAAACGAGTTGTATTCCGATAATTGTAATGGAAATATGAATTGCACATGGCTGTCTGGTCGTCAGTCCGTGTTTAAAAGCATTTTCAATAAACGGGATTAAAATCATCGGTTCTATTTCCAACGGGTTCCCGTTTTCAGGCACCTCGAAGTGTAAAACAACATTGGGTGGTAGCCGCATGGTTTGTAGTTCAACATAATTTTTGACAAAATGCAGGTCGCGGTCGAGCGCAATACTGGTTTTGTCGCACTCGTATAAAATATAGGCGACCATTTCAGAAAGTTTCAACAACGCGGAGGGTGTTTTTTCTGGGTCTGTCAGGGCCAGCGCATAAAGATTGTTGAGCGAATTGAGTAAAAAATGCGGATTGATCTGCGATTTAAGCAAGTTCAATTCGGCTTCAAGGCGGCGGCTTTCGGTTTCACGGCGGCTGTTTTCGGCGCGTCGCCATTCTTCGGCGAGTCGAAAACCACTACTGCCCCCCCAAATCAGGATAAAAAACAAAGAAGAAACAGCAATGCTCATCCGCGAGATGGCCTCATTGCCGGTTAGTTCTTCAAAATGGATAAAGACATAACGGCGCAATAAAAATCCTACAAATTGAAATGTACAAAATGATAAAAAAACAAGTAAAAAATAAAGCCTGGTGCGCCCTTTCAGGTAAAATCTGGGCAAAAACAAACTAAAATTGAGGTAAAACAGGGCAATTAAGGCAATATTCAATATAACGCCAACTGTACGCCGAATACTCTCGAGCGGCAAATTCAGCATTTTTGCAGGCATTGGATCTCCCCAAAACGACTCAAAAATGATGGGCAAAGCCAAAAAAGTCACCCATACCGAAATATGCGTAAGGGCTGTCAACAAATTGCGTGGCAGTTTTTTCATGTATTCAATCAGTTTGTTCATTTTGCACAAAAATCAATCTTCTTCAATGATTTTTCCATCTGCAAGTTCGATGGTGCGGTCGCTACCTTGCGCAAAATCCTGATCATGGGTAACAGCAATAATCGTCTGAAAAAGAATGCTCATCGGATGACATAGGTTTTGTATTGCGATGTATGCGCCGAGAAATAGCCAAGCACGGCACTATTGTTCCAATTGTTGTCCGGGTTCGCGGGTACGGATGCATTGGGGCCGTTACCCGATGATGCATCCAGCGCATAGAAATATTTGTACGTCGCCCGGTCAATGGTTTGCATTTCGACGGTAACAGTGTCGCCAACTGTATTTTCAATATCACTACCCGGGGCAAAGAGCGGGCGGGTAATGGCGATGCCGTCGTTGTTTCGGTCGTCGAAAACAAAGATGTTGTTCAATTTCTGCCCATTTGTTGTCTGGATAAAGCGGTAATAATTGCCAAAACCTGCCGGATCAAAATATACGGGCACGACCA
>JADLCC010000139.1 GCA_020847425.1 Saprospiraceae bacterium | reverse complement strand
TGGTATTTGCCGTAGTGCGGCAAATACCGCGCGGCCGGGTGACCAACTACGGCGCTATCGCCGATTTTCTGGCGCTGGGGTCTTCGCGGATGGTGGGTTGGGCGCTTAATAATTGCCAGTTCGGCGACCAGGTACCCGCACACCGCGTGCTCAACCGCAAAGGGGAACTGAGCGGCCGGCACCATTTCAATCCGCCCGGACTAATGCAGCAACTGCTGGAAGCCGAAAGCATCGTGGTAGAAGATGACCGGGTGGCCGATTTCAACCGGTTGTTCTGGAGCCCAACGGTGGAGCTGGGGATGGAATGGGAAGCGTTTTGAGTGATGAATTCATCATTCATCATTCCCCTTCAAAAACCCGATCAATCCCGGGAAAAAGTGCTCCTGATCATCCCAGAGGCTCATATGGCTGCCATTGGGGCAAAGCAGGAAGCGGCCTTTGGGGAATTGAGTGGCCATCCATTTCATATGTTCAGGGTCCATGGTATCGTGCGTGCCGCCGATGGTGAGCGTGGGTACTTTAATGCTGGGTAGCTCGGCTTTGCGGTCCCATTTTTCCAGGTTGCCGGAAATGCCGAACTCGCTCGGCCCCTGCATTTGCACATAAATGACCGGGTTGAGGTGATCCAGTCCGCGTTGCATCGGGTCGGGCCATTCGGCCAGGGGTAACCGACAAATGTGTTGGTTGTAAAAATGCGGCAGCAGCAGTTCCATGTATTTTGGATTGGAGAAGTCGCCTTTGGCTTCCAGCATCATAAGCGTATCGAGCACGGCCGGCGGCAGTTGTTTGGCCAGCACTTCATTGGCATAGCGGTCGTAATCGGGGCAACTCGACATCATATTCGAGATGATGAGCCCTTTCAGGTGCTGCTGGTATTTCAGCGCGTATTCGGTAGCCAGGATACCGCCCCAGGAATGCCCCAGCAGGTAAAAATTGTCCTTGTTCAAGCCCAGCGCCTGTCGTACCTGCTCCACTTCTTCCACAAAACGCGGCAGGTTCCAGAGGCTGGTGTCGGTCGGCTGGTCGGAATAAAAAGAACCCAGTTGGTCGTAGTAATAAAACTCGATGCCCTCCTGCGGCAGAAAACTCTCCATACACTCAAAGTATTCGTGGGTGCAGGCCGGGCCGCCGTGCAGCAGCAGCACTTTTATTTTGGGGTTGTTGCCGATGCGCTTGGTCCAGACCTTGTATTTACCGCCGTCGATAGGAATCATCCGGACGCCGCCCGATTTTATACCAGTTTCGGTGCTTTGGAGGTAGGTGGAAGCAATATCGCTTGTGGCAGGCGTTTGCCGGCAGGCGAGGAAGCCAGTTGAAAGCAGGATGATAAGCAGCAATGGAGTGTTTTTCATGTGTTGTATATTTTTGAATCGGTGCGCAATTTGGTGATTATATTGCTTTTGACAGAAGTAAAACCCAATAAAACGTCTACCCTAAAAAAAAACACCCTCTTTGTTTATCCTGATCTTCGATCCGGCGATCAAAGAACTACTGGATTTTGTGACGTGTGCCTGTGCGATAGACCGATTTCCAGCGCAAAGATTATTTCTCAATTTTTTTACCACATCCTTGGTTATTAGCAAAGTGTGAGCTTACCTTTGCGGGCATTTTCAGAATCAGATATAACATTTAGCATACAATACGATGGAAATCATTGCTATTCAGGGACACCAGAAAGATGCTTCAGGAAAAGAAGCAACCAGAAAAATTCGCAACCAGGGCCATGCGCCGGCTGTGATTTACAAAAGCGGCGGTGGTGACGCGGTATCATTCAGTGTAGAAGCAACAGCGCTGCGCGCGTTGGTGTACACGCCCAAATTCAGGCTCGCTGAAATCACCCTGAATGGCTCGACACACAAAGCCATTGTAAAGGATATTCAGTTCCACCCGGTTACGGACGAAGTTGTACACATCGACTTCCTCGAACTGGTTCCGGGCATCAAATTCAAAGCCACTGTGCCACTGCGTTTTATCGGCACAGCGCCTGGCGTAAAAGAAGGTGGTAAATTTATCCCAAGCCTCCGTTCGGTGAACATCCTCACCACTCCTGAAAAAGTGGTAGACGAGATGTCTGTCGATATTTCCAAAATGGAATTAGGCGCTACCCTGCGGGTTCGCGATATTCTGGTGTCGGAAGGTGTGGAAGTGACCAACAATGCTGCTATTCCGGTTGCTTCTATCGAGATCCCACGTGCATTGAGAAGCAAATAAAATTGTGCTTCGATATATAATATTGCCGGGCGGCGGTGTGTTTTGATACACACCGCCGCTTTTTTTATTTTTATGGCTATTTTTACACCTTTGTTAAATGACTTGTTTAACTCCGTAACGTCTCACAAAAGCAACTATTCATCTCAACCCCTCAACCCTCAACCTCTCAACTTAATAACATGACCAAGAAAATTCTGCTGAGTCTCACTGCGCTGTTCTTGCTGATGGCCTGTAGCAAAACGGTTTTTACCGGGCGCAAATCCCTGAACCTGATCCCTGTTTCCACGCTCAATCAAATGAGTTATACGGAGTACCGCAGTTTTTTAACCCAGAACAAAGCGATGACATCCGGTAAAGATGTGGAAATGGTGCGCCGCGTAGGCAACGACCTGAAAGCCGCGGTAGAAGTGTATTACCGCTCCAAAAAGATGGAAAAAGACCTCAAGGACTTCGCCTGGGAGTTTAACGTGGTAGACGACCCCACAGTCAACGCCTTTTGTATGCCCGGCGGAAAAGTGATTGTGTACACCGGGATCCTGAAAGTCACCCAGAACGAAGACGCGCTGGCGGTGGTGATGGGCCACGAAATTGCCCATGCCCTCGCCAACCACGGCAACGAACGGATGAGCCAGGGCCTGGTAGCGCAACTCGGCCTTACCTCTTTGGACCTGGCCTTGTCGCAAAAGCCTGCTCAAACCCGCAATTTGCTGATGACTGCGGCAGGTGCAGGCGCTCAGGTGGGCGTTTTGCTGCCGTTTAGCCGCAAACACGAGTCGGAAGCCGACGAAATCGGCCTTTACCTGATGTGTATGGCCGGCTATAACCCCAGCGAAGCCGCTCCTTTCTGGCAACGGATGAACAGCGGTGGTGGCAGCCGCCCGCCGGAATTCATGAGCACCCACCCCGACCCGGCCAAAAGAAGCCAGACCTTGCGCGAACTGGTCCCAAAAGCACAGGCTTATGCCCGGAGGTACCCGGTGCCTGCGAGCTCGAAACGCAACTAGAATGTTGAGATTGTTGAGGGTTGAGCATGTTGAGTGGCTTGGGTGGACACCCTCAACCACTCAACATGCTCAACCCTCAACAATCTCAACTATTAAAAAGAATTGTCCAAACAAAACAATTCTCCAAAAACTCCGCCGTTTCATCCTTGCTTTTCCCGTTAAAGCCGGAACTTCACGACATGAAACCAATCCTGACCGCAGTCTTTTTGTTTTTTGGGGCTTGGGTAAGTGCGCAAGACCCAATTTTCTCCCAGTTTTATGCTATGCCGCTCCAGGTCAACCCCGGGTTCGCGGGCAGCGCATTTGCGCCGCGCATCGGCATGGCGTACCGCAACCAGTGGACCGGCTTCAACAGCGCATACCGCACCTATGCGGCATCTTACGAGCAAAAACTGGACAGGCTCAACAGCGGCATCGGTTTCAACCTAGAAGGCGATAACGCAGGCGCAGGTATTTTGAGAAGTACACGCCTTTCTGCCGTTTATGCCTACCAACTGGATGTGAGCGACCAGTTGGCTTTCAAACTCGGTGTGGAAGCGGGCGCCTGGCAAACCAACCTCGACTGGGACAAACTCACTTTCCCGGACCAGATCGACCCAATCGGCGGCATCGGCAACAATACCGGCGAAACAAGACCCGACGTGACCAGCCAGACCCGCTTCGATATTTCGGCCGGAATGCTCGTGTTGAGCGAACGGTTTTACGTGGGCGGAGCGCTCAAACACCTCAATACACCCAACGAAGGCTTCCTCCTGATCAATAATAATATCAGCGCCGGGCTGCCTCTGCGCTACACGCTGCATGGCGGAACGGAAATCATTGTTAAAAAGGGCAATAAACGCAGGGCCCCCTCGTTTATCTCACCAAATTTCCTTTTTGTATCCCAGGGACCGTACAAACAATTGAATATCGGCGCGTATGCAGGACTTGATGTTGTGTTTGCCGGGGCCTGGTACCGCCACACTTTCAGAAATTCGGATGCCATGATTATTCTGGCCGGCTTTCGGAAAGACATGATTAAAATCGGTTTGAGTTACGATCTGACCGTTTCCGGCCTGGCCGGGCGCTCGGGTGGAACATATGAAATTAGTTTTGGTATCCTTTTTGACAAAAGCGAAAGGATCCGAAAAAAGAAACAACGGGTCGATATCAACAATTGCCTTCGAATGTTTCAGTAAAAATCTGGGCTTTTTCGTTAAATTTGGGAAGCTCCGTGGAAACAGAATGCTTTATTTGCCTACATTTGCCACTCATTTTTTAAAACTTGTTTTTTTATAAACAATGAAAAAAACACTCATTCACGGGTTGAGCTTACTGCTCTTGGTCCTGCTCGCTGCCAGCTGCGGTAAAAAAACCGAAAAATCTGCAACGACCGGCTGGAAATACAATGACCAAAAGTGGGGCGGCTTTGAAAAAACCGACTACGAAGGCCAGGCCACCGGCCCAAACCTTGTGCTTATCGAAGGTGGCACTTACACCATGGGCCTCACTGATCAGGACGTAACGTTTGAATGGAATAACATGGCCCGTCGCGTGACCGTGTCTTCCTTCTATATGGACGAAACCGAAGTGCGCAACATTGATTACCGCGAATACCTGTACTGGGTCGACCGCGTTTTTGGCGAAACCTACCCGGAAGTCTGGAAGCGCGCGCTGCCCGACACCCTCGTATGGCGCGAAGAACTGGCGTACAACGAACCCTTGGTAGAAACGTATTTCCGCGCACCCGACTACGATGATTACCCCGTAGTAGGTGTGAGCTGGCACCAGTCAAATGAATTCGCAAAATGGCGTACCGACCGTGTCAATGAGATGGTCCTCATCCGCCGCGGAATCATTGATCCGACGCCCGACCAGAAAAACGAGAACAACTTCAATACAGAAGCGTACCTCGTTGGCCAGTACGAACCCAGCGTTCGCAAAAACATGGAAGACCAGCGCACCGGCGGCGAACGCCGTGTACGCCTCGAAGATGGTATCCTGCTGCCTGCTTACCGCCTCCCAACGGAGTCGGAATGGGAATATGCAGCACTGTCTCTGGTCGGCAACCAGGCCACCAGCAAAGACGAACTGATCAGCGACCGCCGGATCTATCCTTGGGATGGCAACACCGTGCGCTACCAGAAACGCAACAAGTACCAGGGTAAAATGCTGGCGAACTTCAAACGCAGCGGTGGTGACTATGGCGGCATGGCCGGCGCACTGAATGACCGTGCATTTACACCGGCTCCTGTGCGCAGCAACTGGCCCAACGATTTCGGCCTGTATAATATGGCTGGTAACGTAAACGAATGGACTGCCGACCTGTATCGTCCGATGACGAGCGCCGATCTGGTAGACAACGAAAACCAGGAACTGAACCCGTATCGCGGTAACGTCTTCACTACGAAGAAACTGGACCCCGAAACCGGAGCGCCCATCACGAAAGACAGCCTCGGCCGTTTGTCCTACGAATTGATGGATACCACAACTACCGCGCTGCGCGATAACTACAAACGCCCGGAAGTGTATAACTTCCTCGACGGCGACAGGGAGTCGCTGGTAGAATACCGCTACGGTGTGAGTACCCTCATCAACGACCAGGCCCGCGTTATTAAGGGCGGCTCCTGGGCTGACCGTGCATTCTGGCTGTCTCCCGGCACCCGCCGTTTCCTGGATGAAAACAAATCCAGCAGAACCGTAGGCTTCCGTTGCGCCATGACCCGCAAAGGTGGACCAACCGGAAACGGAGAGCCCGATGGCAATACGTTCAAGACAAAAAAGAAAAAAGAAAAACGCCGTTACGATTAATCGTAAGTGGATTTTTTTTACCCGAAAGGCCGTCCGGTTTGAAACCGGGCGGCCTTTTTTTATTATTCTGCAAAAACATTTATCGCGCAAAAAAATGCCCCTTTCGACAGAAATGAGCCAAAAAACACCCAAAATGACCGTTTGACAAATAAAAGTTTGCTTTTCTGCACTAAGAAAAAATGAATTTCCGCTTTGCTTTGTTGGAAATTGTAATGCCTACACTATTTTTACCGCCACTTAAATTCACCTTTCTCATTGGGGGGGCATTTTTCGTACCTGAAAACTTTTTTTTCACGGCATACACCAAAGACTTCTTTTGTTGCATCTATGTCAGCAAACAAGTCCGGGATAGCAGAAAAAACGATTTCCGGTTTTGTGAAAATGCGCTGTCTGGCGAGAGAATCAGTCAAACTAAATCATTCATTAACTAAAATTTTTACGCAGCATGACAGCAGCAAAACCCACACAGGCAAAACAACAAGGCGGCGGTATCGGCGCTATTTTTCCGTTCATTGCTTTACCCCTGTGCTTCGTGGCCTCCACACTCGTGTATATGTTTGTATTTGGAGCCTCTCACCACTTCGTCGACAACGATCCAACAAAAGACCCACTTCCCGGTGATTACTTTGGAACGATTTATAAAGGTGGTTTTATCGTACCTATTCTTTTGGGTATGTTTTTCGTAGTAGTTGTATTCATCTTTGAACGCTTTATTACTCTGCGGACAGCAGGTGGCGCAGGTAGTTCAGACGCATTTGTACGCAGCATCAAAGGATTTCTGGATCGCAATGACATCAGCGGAGGTATTGCTGCTTGCGACAAACAAAAAGGTTCCATCGCCAATGTGGTGCGCGCCGGTTTGAACAAGTATTCAGAAATGGAAAAAACACCCAATCTGGAAAAAGACCAGAAAATTCTGGCCATCCAGAAAGAAGTAGAAGAAGCAACAACCCTGGAGTTGCCTATGCTGGAAAAAAACCTGAACATCCTCGCAACACTGGCTTCCGTAGCCACACTGGTAGGTCTGTTCGGTACAGTATTGGGTATGATCCGGGCGTTTGCGGCCCTTGCTAATGCAGGTGCACCCGACTCATCGGCACTTGCCGTAGGTATCTCCGAAGCCCTTATCAATACGGCACTCGGTATCGGTACATCCGCTTTGGCCATTGTATTTTACAATTACTTTACGAGCCGTATCGATGGTATGACATACAGCATTGATGAGGCCGGTTTCAGTCTGTCGCAAACATTTGCGGCAAAAAACCACTAATTTTTAATTATGAATTATGAATAATGAACGAGCATGCGCAACCTGTTCCTTTACGGTCGCTTTCCCGGTCAAAATTTATAATTAAAAAATAATATACTATGCCAAAGCATAAACCTAAACGCGGCAATCCTTCGATTGACATGACTGCTATGTGCGATGTGGCGTTCCTGTTGCTTACGTTCTTCATGCTCACCGCTAAAGCAAAGCCCCAGGAGACACTTGTCGTGGATACGCCGTCGTCTGTATCGCAGACCAAGTTGCCCGATGCCGGTACACTCACCATTCTGGTGGGTAAAGATGGCAGAATATTCCTCGATATGGCCGGACAGCACACGCGCAAAAGCCTGATCGATGATGTGAGCTCGCGCTTCCAGATAGCGATGTCTGAAGAAGAAAAAATCAAGTTCGCTAATTCAGGAAGTTTTGGAGTACCGCGCAATAAACTCCGGCAATGGCTCAAAATGGACAATGCCGAACGCGAAAAAATTTCAACCGGAATTCCGGTCGATACGGTAGATATCAATAAGAGCGAACTGGCTGACTGGATCCACAATGCACGCCTGGCACAATTCCGAATGAAACAGGAAGGAAAAGTGAAAGAAGAGTATGTTATGGTCGTGAAAGCAGATAAGGATACCCCTTATCCGGCTATCCAGAAAGTGGTTAATACATTGGTAGATATCAATGTGAACAAGTTTAACCTGATCACAAATATGGAAGCTGATCCGAACAAGTTGGGTACTGAAAAGAAGTCGGAATGACCGCTTCCGGCAGTCAACAGGGAACCTCCTGCGCCTGCCACAGTACCCCCAGAGGGATTGTTTCTGAATTTCATCACTTAAAAAAGCAACAGCAATATGGCTGAAATGCAAGTCGCGGAAAGCGGTGGCAAAAAAGGAGGGAAAAAGAGATCCAAAAAGATGTCCACGAGGGTAGATTTAACCCCTATGGTTGACTTGGGATTTTTGCTCATTACCTTTTTTATGTTGACCACCACGCTCGCTAAACCGCAGATTATGGCGTTGGTGATGCCCGAAAAAGACATCAAAAAAGAAGATGTCGAACCTGTAAAAGAATCAAAAGTGCTCACTTTAATGCTCGGCGCAAATGATAAAATTTACTGGTATGAAGGTATTACTGAGCCTAAACTCGACTCGACGGACTATTCTGCTGAAGGAATGCGCAAAGTTATTTTGGACAAAATGGACAAGGTAAAAACGCAGTTCGGGTTGGAAGACTATGAAGATTTCAAAACAAAAGAACCCAAAAAAGGCTCTTTTGTGAATGTTATCATCAAGCCGACCAAAGACGCCCGTTATAAGAACCTGGTGGATGCGCTCGACGAGATGGCAATCTGCAAAGTTCGTTACTATGTAATTCTTGATATTTCTAAATTAGAAGAAGATTTTATCAAGAACCCCGCTGGAGGCCTCAAGTTTAATGCCGAGGAACAGTTGGAAGCGGCAACACAGTAATGTGCTTTGTTTATATTCATTCAATAACTTAAAAATCTAAACAATGGCAGAAGAAAAAGGTGCAGGGCCCTATAAGGATGTGCTGGACATCATCTTCGCCGACCGTAATAAGGCATACGGGGCTTATCAGCTCCGCCGCGGGTATCCTAAAACTGTAGGACGCGCACTTATTACCGGTTTGCTGTTACTTGGATTCTTGTTCGTATTGCCCAACATTCTGGATGCAGTACGCGAACTGGGGCCCAAGGAAAAACCTATGGATGTCATCGCAGAACTCGGTCCGCCACCGGATATCGATCCGAACAATCCGCCGCCGCCGCCACCTCCGCCGCCGCCAACGCCGCCACCGCCGACCCGTTCGACGGTTAAATTTGTACCTCCCGTTATTAAAAAAGACGAGGAAGTGCAGGAAGAGAAGCCGCCGGCTATCGAAGAGCTGATAGAGAAAAAAGAGGACATCGGCACCAAAGATGAAAAAGGTAACGACGAGGCAGCGCCCACTATTGATGAGAACCCTTCCGAACTTCAGATCATCGAAGAACCGAAGGTCGTAGAAGAAAAAACCTACGAACTGTTCGATATTCAAAAGCCGCCGAGTTTCCCCGGTGGTGACGGCGAACTCATGAAGTTCCTCAGCAAAAACATCGAATATCCGACTCTTGCGAAGGAAAACAACATCCAGGGCGTCGTGGCACTCACTTTCGTAGTCGGCAAAGACGGCTCCGTGAGTGATGTTCAAGTGGTAAAAGACATTGGTGGCGGTTGCGGTAAAGAAGCCGTACGCGTCGTCAAAACCATGCCCAAATGGGTAGCAGGTGAAGCCAATGGCAATCCTGTTAAGGTGCGTTTTACCCTTCCCGTACGTTTCCGTCTGGACTAATTGCAACAGATTTTTCTGTTCGCGCTGAAAGCGGCATTGACTTAGGTCGGTGCCGCTTTTTTATTTTTCCCGTACACGCCAATTTATTGATTGTCAGCATCTTGCATATATCTGTTTCACCACTAAACATATATGCCATGGCTGACATTTCAAATGCTCCTGCCCACAACAAAGGCCACGGCGGCAAGCCGGCCGTCAAACGGATGTCGACCAGGATCGACTTCACCCCTATGGTCGATCTGGGTTTTCTGCTCATCACTTTTTTTATGCTCACCACAGCATTGTCCAAACCCCACATCATGGCACTGGTGATGCCCGACCGCTCCGATCCCGCACAGGTGGATTACCTCAAAAGCTCCAAGGCACTGACCCTGCTGCTCGGCAATTCGGATAAAATATACTGGTACGAGGGTATCGAAAATGTCCGCCTCGACTCTACCGTATACGGCAGCGAGGGCCTGCGCAGTATTATTTTGAAAAAAATGGAACTGGTGCGCAGCCTCTGGGGTATGGAGTCCTACCGGGATCCTAAAACCGGGCAACCCAAACAAGGTTCTTTTTTGTATGTACTCATCAAACCAACCCGCGATGCGCGGTATAAAAACCTGGTGGATGCCCTGGACGAAATGGCGATTTGCGGCGTCCGGTATTACACCATCCTCGATATTTCGGAGCAGGAGACGGCTTTTATTAAAAATCCTGTGGCGGGAATGAACCTGAAAGAGGCGATGCAGAAAAATGCTATCGGGAAAAACGAAAAACCGATCTGACCTGGCCGAAAAAAAACGGATATTTTTTTTGAAAATCCCTGTATAACCTTACGCCAAAAACCTCATTATCAACATCTTATAAGTATGAATTGAGCAGCGCTGCCATTCTGTTTATTGTTCACCCAGGTCGTTTCGGGCTAAACCACCTCCATCCGGCAAAACTTTTCCAAGCGACCCTACACTCCACTTTTCAATCTTT
>JADLCC010000138.1 GCA_020847425.1 Saprospiraceae bacterium | reverse complement strand
AACGACCGTGCCTTTCCACCAGCGGCTCATGCGCAACCAGGATTTCCTGGACGGCAATTTCCATACTGGATTTTTGAACAACTGGGATTTTAAGAGTGTGGAGTTGTAGGGAGGTTGAGCGTTGAGGGGTTGAGGGTTGAGAAAGCATTGGTAATCAGGCATGAATACCTTCTCTTTCAAAACTGCTTTGTACAGAAAATATATAGGAAGTCCGAATTTTTCCGGTTGGAAAGGTTCGGACTTTTTGTTTGGGTCAACGTCATATTTCCCGTTGATGCATGTCAATTATTTTCAATTTTTGGTCGGTTATCTTTGTTTTGGTAAAACAAGAGAGTCGTACCTACAGCAACGCGTGGAAGAATTTTCCGGCCGCAGCATTCTGGCCTCCAGTATAAAAGCAACCTCGACGACGCCTTTACCCGGCATTTTCGGTCGGTCGCCTATCCCCCGGCGCCGCGACCAGTCTAACGGCTCGCGCATTGTCAACAAAACTTCCATGCAGCAGTGCAACTCGACAAAACATCGACTTCTGAAAAATCGCCGACAAACACGAACTCAATCGCTCACCAAATAACTTTTCACCATGTTTACTACGCTTAATATCGTCATAGGTCTGGTTTTCATCCTCCTACTGTTCAGTTTGCTTACCTCGACGGTGCTGGATGTGATCGCTTCTATATTGTCGCTCAAGGCTAAAAATTTGCGTTATACGCTCGAAAATATGCTTGGCGACAAGGTGGACGATTTTATCCAGCATCCCCTGTTCCGGCAAATTTCATATGCCACCAACCGGCGCGCCAAACTTTCCACCTACTACCTGCCCGATGCGGTGTCTAAAGATACCTTCACTTCCATTTTACATGACCTGATGGATGCCGCACATACGGATGGGCTTGCGGAAAAGATCAACCATCTCAAGGATAGCGACATGAAACGTATGATGCAATTCATGCTCCGTCAGTCCGACGGTAATTTACAGGCATTTAAAGCGCAGACAGAGCGCTGGTACGACGAAGTAATGGTGCGCAATTCCGCCTGGTATAAACGCACGATGAAATGGTGGGCGTTCGGCGTAGGTTTCGCTTTGGCCGCCATTTTAAATGCCGATACGATTCAGATGTATCAAAACATATCTACTAATCCCGTCACTCAGGATATGTTAATGGCCCTGGCTACGGATTATGCCGAACGCACGGACAGTGTTACCGGTCCCACTTTGAATTTGACATTGGAACAAGCGGTTGGGAAAGTAGACTCCGTGCTCCATGAAATCGACAAGGTAAGGTCCCCTATTGGACTGGGCTGGAATTCTGAGGAGGCGGATCGAAACCTGCCCTGGTGGCTGGTTAAACTGGCCGGACTACTGATCACGGCCATTGCCGTCACCTTTGGTGCGCCGTTTTGGTACGACCTGCTGAAAAAACTGCTGCCGATTTCGGTCAAATCCGAAAAAAGCCCGGAAACCGTCGCCCCTGCTGACGTACAGCCGACACCAGTGCAGGAAGTAATAGTGACCAAACAGCCGGTTAAGCAGAAAAAAACGGATGGTTCTATTGATCAGACAGAGCAGAACAGATAGAAGAAATGCAGGAGTAACCCAATATTTTATCATAAAACATTATACTATGGAACCGTTGTTCTTATCCGCCGACAATACTAAACACTTCGCCTGGTACGACACACAGGAAGTGAGTTTTGGAACCCGCGAAGACCACGATGCCAAATCGATTAGACAGCACTTTGCTATCCAACCTTTCAAAGGGCGTCCTATAAAAATTCAGGACCTGGCAAGTATTTCCTCCAATGATTCCCTGCATTTTGCATGGTACTTCGAGCGCATACCCAAAGGCGACCCCGAATACATCCTCTGGGTTTCTGCCGGTCCCATAACCACCTTGGGCGCCAAACGCGACTGGTACCTGTCACAACTGCCTCATGGCGCCAACCCAGACAATCTCCTTTGGATTACCAGCAACAATAAAATGCACTTTGCCTGGTTCAAAAAAGGTCCGGAACTCTGGGTGGGCCGAGGCGTCAGCGAAGACCTGGACAAACACGATATCCACCGCTGTCAGTTGCCGCCGGAGGTCGCTATTGATCATATTTTGTACATGGCCTCCAACGACAAAAGACACTATGCGTTTTTGAAAAACAGTACCTGTCTCGTGGGGAGCAGTGATAAACTGGACCACACCCGGCCGATGGCCCGATATGATCTGCTGGAAATGAAGGATTTGGTGAAGTATTAAAATCAAGGGTATGCAAACCGTCGAATCCACCAAAACTAAGCCCACCGTGCACACAGACTGAGAGGAAGGCGTTTTTTTCGCCTCGAAAAGTATTTGCAAAGCCTACAACCGCTTACTGCGCCATGGATGACCTTTTGACTTGCCATAAATATACAGCACTATGCCACGCCACCCGCGCCGGACAAAATAACTTATGCCCTTTCTTTTCGTCTTTCCGCGGGTGGCGCTGTTGGCAGGAACGCGCAACAGCCGCCTGAGGCAGCTCGATCATGGACTGGTGATCACCCAAGGGCGGCGAAAAATCTACTTCCCTATTTCAACATCCCTGGAAACTTTAATATCTCTCGAAGAAGCGCCTGATTTAATACTGTACAAACCCGTTTCCAGTTTCCAGCCGGCGCTTTGTTCATTCCAATAACGCAAGTCTGCTACAGGAATATCAAAGCGGAGTTGTTCCGTTTCACCGGGCGCCAGGACACGGGTTTTGCCGAAAGCCTTCAGTTCCTGCAGGGGGCGGTCGATACCGGAATTGCTTTTT
>JADLCC010000137.1 GCA_020847425.1 Saprospiraceae bacterium | reverse complement strand
GGCGACTTCATCCGTTCGCTGCCGATGGCCGTGGTGCTGACGGTGCTGGCCTCCTTGTTCGTTTCGCTCACCATCGTGCCATTTCTCGGTAGCCGCCTGCTGGCAGAACACCACAGTCCGCAGGGCAATATCTTTATGCGCGGACTGAAATGGATGATCTCCGGCACTTATGCCAAATTGTTGCACAAAGGCCTCGAATGGCCCAAAACGACGGCTGCTGTTGCCGCAGTTATTTTCTTCGGGGTGGTAGCCCTGGCGGGTAAGGCCGGTTTCGCCCTGTTCCCCGCTTCCGAACGCCCCATGTTGTATATCGACGTGGAATCGGCTCCGGGCTCGAGTCTGGAACAAACCAACCGCATCGTGCAACTCGTTGATTCTGTGTTACATGAATACGTAGCGCCTGAATTCAGGAACCAGCATTTGTTGCCCGATTCGGTGGCGCCGGTTTCCAAATATGCCGGCGGCAAAGCGCAGGTGACCTGGTATTCCAGCAATATCGGTCGCGGCAACCCGCGGGTGTACTACAACGTGATCCGCGAGAACGAAAGCCCCGATTACGGGCAGGTGTTTGTCCAATTGCAGGAAAAAACGCCGCCGCCGGTGAAAATCGCCTTTATCGATGAACTGCGGGAAAAATTCAAAAACGTACCCGGCGCAAAAATCAACGTGCAGAACTTCGAACAGGGTCCGCCCGTGGATGCGCCGGTCGCCATCCGGGTCTACGGCGACAACCTGGATACCTTGCGCAGGGTAGCCGTGCAGGTGGAAAACATGATCGCCACCACAGAAGGCACCATTTATGTGGACAATCCCATTTCCACCATTAAAACGGACCTGTTCGTCCACATCAACAAGGACAAAGCCGCAACGCTGGGGATTCCCATCGCCGAAATCGACCGGATGGTGCGCCTGGCTGTGGCGGGCCTGTACATGGGCAGTTTTACGGCCAAAGAAGACGGTGAAGAATACAGCCTGAGTGTTACGCTACCCAAGCCCGGCGTGTTCACCAACCTGGACGTGTTCAAAAACCTGTATATCAACAATGTACTGGGCACGGCCATCCCGCTGAGCCAGGTGGCGGAAGTGGAATTCAAACCTTCGCCGAACTTTATCCAGCACTACGACAAGGACCGTTTCACGGGCGTGACAGCTTCGGTAAAAACGGGGTTCTACGCCACGGAAGTGAATGCCAAAATCAAGGAAAAACTGGCAGCCACCAAATTCCCGAAAGGTGTACACTACGTGGTAGCAGGTGAAGAAGAAAGCGCCCAGCGCTCGTTCAGCGGACTCGGCACGATCATCCTGATCACTATTTTTGGCCTGCTGGCGGTCCTGATCCTGGAGTTTAAAACCTTCCGCAGCACGATCATCGTGTTGTCCGTGATTCCGCTGGGCATTATCGGCGCGGTGCTGATCCTGCTCGCCACGGGTTATCCGTTCTCCTTCACCGTGGTGGTCGGTCTGATCGCCCTGATGGGCATCGAGGTCAAAAACTCGATCCTGCTGGTGGATTTCACCAATCAACTGCGTGTGGAAGGCCGCGGACTCGATGAAGCCATCCAGGAAGCTGGAGAAATTCGTTTTGTGCCCATCCTGCTGACTTCGCTGACGGCCATCGGCGGCCTGCTGCCCATCGCAGTGGAAGAAAATCCGTTGTACTCGCCGCTGGCTTATGTGCTGATCGGGGGTTTGATTTCTTCGACGCTGCTGTCGCGGATTGTGACGCCGGTGATGTATAAGTTGTTGGCGCCGAGGGTTTGAAGTGTTTTTTGGGTGGATATTTGGTTATTTGAGTGCAGGGTATTTACATTAGAGCCCATAAACCGCTACCTTATGCCAAATGATTGCTTTTTTTGAGGACAACCCCTCGTTCGTTTTTCCTGGTGGGAAGCGGGCGAGGGGTTGTTTGTTTGTATTAGCAACATAAACGCACCTGACGGCTAAGTAAAACTGGAGGTGCGGAATAGGTGGAAAAAACTGGAGGCAATTAGGCACTTCGTGTTTTGGGTGGTTGCCAAGGGCGGTAGTGGAAATATGTAATGGCAATAAGTGTAAATACAAACTATGACAAAAATCTTATTTTATAGGAGATCAAAAAGCCAAAAAGTTATCATAAAGTTTGGTTTCATCATAATGTTTTATAAAAACACCTGTACTTATTAATTCAATTTGTCAGGAAACAACAGGAGTATTAACTTTGTTATATCTTTGATGCCTCCGTCAATTAGCTTCCTGAATTGGTAAATAACCTAAAATAAATGACAAAAGTCAAAACTAAAAATTGCATTAAGAGCGACAAGCCGGCTGTCATTAGCTTATTCTGCGGGGCGGGTGGGTTAGATTTAGGATTTAAACAGGAGGGTTATGTAATTCCATTAGCAATAGACTCAGAAAAATCGGCAATTGAAACACATTGTTTTAATTTTGAAGAAACTACAGCAGTCGTCGCCGACCTTAATGAAATAGGTCCAGTCGGAGTTCTGAACTATGCCTTTGCATCAATCACTGAAGGAAGTAAAATTGGAATTATCGGTGGTCCACCTTGCCAAGGTTTTTCAAGAGGAAATATTTCTTCGGATCCAAATGACCTACGAAATTTACTCCCTGCCTTATATGTTGACATTATTTCAAAATTACAAGAGAATTATGTAGTCGAATTCGTAGTTTTTGAAAATGTCATGGGTATGAAAGACAAAAAACATGAAGAAAAATATTTGCAGCTTATTTCTGGTTTGTCCGGTTTAGGATTCGAAATTACTGAAAAAGAACTTTGTGCTGCTGATTTCGGTGTTCCACAGAATAGACACAGGGTCATTGTAACGGCAGTAAGATCGGGACAAGGATATTCACCCGTAGTACCAGTAAAAAATAATAATAGTTTGACTGTACGAGATGCTATCGGACATCTTACGGAACCTGCCTTTTTTAGAAAAGATATTATGCTGTCAGAAATACCGTTGCATCCTAATCATTGGACGATGCAACCAAAATCACCAAAATTTTCGACGATGAATTTTAATAACTCCGCATCCCGAAGTTTTCGAAAATTAAATTGGGAAAAGACTTCCCCAACCATTGCATTCGGAAATAGAGAAATTCATGTACATCCGAATGGTCACCGTCGTCTTAGCATTTTCGAGGCAATGCTATTGCAGGGTTTTCCTATTGATTTTGAATTGAAGGGAAACTTATCTCAACAGGTGCAGCAAATTTCTAATGCGGTTCCGCCACCGCTAGCAAGAAGCTTAGCCAAAGCATTGACCCATTCAATGAATTTAAGATGAATACTGGAATTATTGATATTCAGGAAACTGAGCCAGAATTAATAAATGCGATACTGAACAGTAACGACAGTAGCAGTCCAGCTTATACCATATTAAAGACGGATGAAAGAGTGATTGCACGGGTGACTGATGGGATATATCGTCAACCTTCGTCTGCTTTGCGAGAGCTTATCTCGAACGCCTACGATGCCGACTCTACCAAAGTGGTTATTAAAACAGATGCGCCGAGATTTCAAAGGATATCAATAGAAGATGATGGCCATGGAATGACACCGCAGGCTTTGGCGCGAATGTTGATGCACATTGGGGGCAGTGCAAAACGGCAAGAATCTGGAAAAGATTATAATATTACTTCTCAAACTGACCCAAATTATAGTCCAAACGGCCGTAAATTGATTGGGAAAATTGGTATTGGTATTTTTTCAGTCGCCCAATTAACCCACAATTTTCAAATTATTACTAAGGTTAAAGGCGCAAACTATCGTACAATTGCAGTTGTAAATCTTAAACAGTACACTGATGAGCATACATCTAATGGAGACGGGGAAAAATATGAATCGGGAAAGGTTACAGTGTGGCAGGAAAAAGCTGCCGATTTGGATTCTCATGGTACTACCATCATTCTTAACAACATCCGTCCTCAAGCTCGAGAAACACTTCAAAGCAAGGGTACATGGGATTCGATCAGAGGTAGTGAAGAAAATATCGACGACGATTCATCAAATATTGTTCCTCCAAAATATCATATCGGCACAGTAGATATTAATGAAGATGGCCTGCTTAAAGAAACGAACGGAAGTACAAATTCATTACCGTACTCTATTGAAGATTCGCCTCGGGAATCTTTTGCAAAATTGGTTGATGCAGTTTGGAACGAGCTAAGCATAGGTAACATTAGTCCCAAATTGGATAATTTATTTGATTATTATTTGCAAATGGTTTGGAACCTGGGGCTTTCGATACCTGTGCCCTCTGTCTTTGAACATCTTTTTGATATGAAATGTGATGGATGGGCAGAAAATTATGTTGTTTCTAACACTCCCAAAGGGTCAGCTTTTCCGGCTGTATGTAGTAGT
>JADLCC010000136.1 GCA_020847425.1 Saprospiraceae bacterium | reverse complement strand
GCCGCGCATAAGAGCCGTTTTAGTTATCCCCCCGTTTTCCACATGTTGCTAACATTGTTTGGTTATTCGTTATTCGTTATTGGTTATCGGGCTTTCAGGCAACAATAAGTTAAAATCGATACCCTTTTATCCCCTTATTGTTATTGGTTATCATGCCGCCACATCGACATTCATTGATAATTTTGCCAAAAGTTGTCAGGTACAATATGGGATGAAGGACAAGAGATTGTTCGACAAACACCATCAACAGCCTGAAAGCCTGATAACCAATAACTGATAACCAATAACTAATAGGAAACAAAGCGTTACTTTTGCATCGAATTCAGTTTGACCAATGAGCACCGAAATGAACCAGAAACAACGATTTTTGCCTGAAAAGCCCCCAGGAGAAGCGCCAGGCACTTCTTCACAAGGCACCGAAGACACGGAAGACGCGCCCCAGGCCGATGAATTTTATGAACGGCATGAAATTGTTGCCGACCAAAAACAATCGCTCATCCGGCTTGATAAGTTCCTGATCGACCGACTGGCCAACCGTTCGCGCAGTAAAGTACAGACTGCCATCAAGGCCGGCACGGTGAAAGTGGACGAAATGGACGTGAAGCCCAATTACAAGGTGAAACCGGGCAATGTAATTTCCATCATTTTGCCCAGGTCACTCGAAGAGTCATACCAGATACAGGCCCAGAATATCCCGCTCGATATAGTTTATGAGGACGACGATGTCATGGTAGTCAACAAACCTTTCGGGCTTGCCGTACACCCGGGGGTGGGTATTCCGAACGGTACACTGGTGAATGCCGTTGCCTGGCATTTGCAGGAAAATTTGAAAAACCTGCCGGTGAAAGAGGGGAATGAAGGCAATCGCGCAGGTATTGTGCACCGGATTGATAAGGATACAACAGGTTTGATGGTCGTAGCAAAATCGGATTTTGCCATGACCCATCTGGCGAGCCAGTTTTTCCACCACACCATCGAGCGGCGTTACCAGGCTATCGTGTGGGGGGATGTGGAGCCTGCAAGCGGAACAGTTAAAGCGAACATCGGACGCAACCCCAACGACCGCCGCTTGTTTATGACTTTCCCGGAAGGAGATGATGGCAAATGGGCTGTAACACATTGGAAGGTGCTGGAACGGTTTTATTATTGCACCCTGATAGAATGCCAGTTGGAAACCGGCAGAACCCACCAGATCCGGGTTCACATGAAATCGATAGGACATACCTTGTTTGGCGACCCGCGTTACGGCGGCAACCAGATCTTAAAAGGTACCTTATATTCAAAATACAAACAGTTTGTAGAAAGTAACCTCAAACTGTTGCCACGCCAGGCCCTGCATGCCAAAGTATTGGGCTTCAAACATCCGCGTACCGGCGAATTTCTGCGTTTCGAAGCAGATCTTCCGAATGATATGCAGATGGTAATTGAAAGATGGCGCACTTATTTGCAAGGCAGAAAAGAATTGATGTAGTTATGCAGCGTTCACAACCTTTCATGAAAAGTGAGTTTTTAACAGATCTTCTTCATCCGAAACGTATCTCATTCATTGTCAACCCGAAAGCAGGCACCAACCTGCAAAGGCATATTCAGGATTGTGTAGAAAAACACCTGAACAACGACCAGTTTGAATACGATTTTAAATATACCCAACACGCCGGCCATGCCCGCGAACTGGCACTGGAAGCTGTAGCGGAAGGTTGCGATATTGTTACTGCGGTGGGCGGCGATGGCTCCATTAATGAAGTGGCATCGGCGCTGATCGGCACGGAAGCGACTTTAGGAATTGTTCCTGCGGGTTCGGGCAACGGCCTCGCCATGCACCTCGGTTACGGCCGCGATGTGGAAAGCGCCGTACAAAAACTGAATACTGCAACAAAAAAGACGATCGACATCGGACTGATGAATGGCCGGCCATTTATCAATCTGGCGGGTATCGGTTTCGACGGACTGGTCAGTAACATGATGAAAGGCAGCAACTGGCGCGGTTTTTTCCCGTATTTTTTAAAATCTGTGGAAGCAGGTCTGAAATATACGCCCTCCGTTTGTCAAATTGAAGTGGATGGAAGGGTGCTGACCGAAAAATGTTTCGCTATCGCTATCGCCAACGGCCCGATGTACGGATACAATTTCCTGATCGCCCCCGGCGCTGAAATGGATGATGGGCTTTTTGAAGTTGTTATTTTGAAAGACGCACCCCGCTGGCAGTATTTTGCGGCAGTTCCGGCTACTTTAAGCGGAAAAATTTATGATGCAGCCTTTGTGGAACATTTCAAGGCAAGCCGGGTAAGGATTACAACAGAAGGTAAAACATACACACACCTGGACGGCGAAGGCCTGGTTGAAACCGGCGAATTGAATTTTGAAATCAAACCCAAAGCGTTACATATACTGGTGCCTCAGCGCGTTCCTCAACACCTGAATATCAGGGATTTGATCATGCGACCTATCAAGTTTTGATTTTCTCCTCAGATAATATGTTTTTGATCAAGGACCGGGGGAAATTCCCACTCAACCCTCAACATCCTCAACCGCTCAACTTTTTTTATGTCGAAGCAAAAGTCATTCAACTCCCTCAACAGCCTGGGCGGGCTCGTGTTTTCAACAGATCCCAACCTGCAACTGGAGCCCGATCCGGAACCCGTTGAAACCAGCGCTGCCGACAAACAAGTGTTGCGCATTTGGCTTGAACGCGTCAAAGGTGGCAAAGAAGCAACAGTTGTAAAAGGTTTCGTGGGCTCCGACGAGTCGCTGTCCGAGCTGGCCAAAACCCTGAAAAATAAATGTGCCGCAGGCGGAAATGCCAAAGACGGCGTTATTATCATCCAGGGCAATCACCGGGAAAAAGTAATGAAACTGCTGCTGGATATGGGGTTTAAAAACACCAAAAAAGCGGGAGGCTGAAAACACTCAAATACTCAATCAATTACTGTGAAAAAACTAATCCTTTTTCTTTTCCTGGCGGCACTTTGGGGAGCCTGTAGTCCGCCCAAACGAACGACGACGACCACACGCCCGAATCAGCCGGGTAAACCAATCCCGGCGCGTCCCAATCCCAATGCACCTATGGATACGGTGCGCTGGACCAATCCGTCGAACCCAAAACCACCCATAAAGAACAACCCGACCAATCCCAATACGCCACCTGTGCCCAACGCCGGAGCAGGCAGCACTTATCATATTGCTTACCTTTTGCCGTTTTTGAGCGCACAATCGGATGGCACTACGGTGCCCGATAGAAGCAAGTTGGCTATTCAGTTTTACGCAGGCGCAAAAATTGCACTCGATCAAATTTCCAGAGAGGAAAAGATAAATCTGGTGGCCGATATCTATGATACACAGGCCAATGACGCCGATTTTCAGAAATTACTGACGAATTCGCGGCTGGAAAAAGCGGCAGTCTTCATTGGACCCGTGCGCAGCAGCCATGTTCAAACATTTGCGGAATGGAGCAAACAGCGCCGGAAAATAGTGCTTTCACCGGAAACGCCCATTGCCGACCTGACACGTCAGAATCCGGGGTTTATTCAAATCAATCCATCGCTCAAAGCGCATTGTGAAGCCATCACACGGTATGTTCGCCGTTTCCACAAACCGGATGCGGTCACCTTGCTGTGCAAAGTGAAAGAAGCGGACCGGCTTGGTTATTTTCAGAACGCCAATACGGCCATTGGCGGCGGCGGACCATTTACAGAACTCATTGTGCCGGACGAAACCAGTTCTTTCGCTGCGGTTGACCTGAAAAGATACCTGAAACCCGGCCGAACTGCCGTGTTTATTTTGCCCAGTTGGGCCAGCCAGGATTTTGTGAACGCATTTTTGCGAAACCTGAAAAGCATCAAAGGCAACAACAGGGTAGAGGTATATGGAATGCCGCAATGGAATACATTCGAAAACATTGAACCTGAGTATTTTACAGATAATAACGTGCACATCACTTCTGCTTCCTATATCGACTACACGGAACAGGAAGCCAAAGATTTTCAACAGAAATTTTTTGATGCGACCGGCACTATTCCTGACAACGACGGCTTTAACGGGTACGATGTAACCCTTTTTACTGGTCGGATGCTGGCCCGGTACGGACTCTCTTTTCCGGAACGATTACCTGTCGAGGTTTTTCACGGATTACACAGCGATTTTCAGTTCTCCAGGATTTTCGCATCCGGTTTTATGGATGATCGGAACAACCAACCAGATTATATTGAAAACACGTTTGTACACCTGTTGAAATTCGGGAAACTGGGATTTGCGCCCGTAGAGTAGAATGGAACACGGATGAAAGGGATGAGACACGGATTAAAAAGAGTAATTCAAAAAATCCGTGTCTCATCTCTTTCATCCGTGTTCAACTAGATTTCGAAACACGAATCACTATACACGAAACACCCACACATGCAACCCAGTCGCGAGCAAAAAATACGTTCCGTCATCCGTCAGTCGCAACCCGACCTGACCGTGGTGCTGGAGAATATTTTTGACCCACTGAACATCAGCGCAGTGCTGCGTTCCTGCGATGCTGTGGGGGTACGGGAGGTGTTTGTCGTGTACACCAAACAATACCTGGATAAACGGGGGCTGGTACTGGGAAAACGCACTTCTGGGGGGACTTTCAAATGGATGGACGTTTATTTTTTTGAAGACCTGGAAGAGTGTTTCCGCCGGGTGAAAGAACGTTACGGCCGCATTTTGGCAACTTTGCCGCCCGGACCGGATACCCCGTCTATTTACCAGTACGATTTATCGGAGCCGGTTGCCTTATTGTTTGGCAATGAAGACGATGGCGTTAGCGCGGAAGCACAAGCCCTGGCTGATGGCAGTTTTACAATTCCACAATCCGGTTTTGCGGAAAGCCTCAATATCTCCGTTGCTTGCGCCGTTTCTCTTTTTGAAGCGCGCCGGCAGCGCACCGTCCGCGGTTTTTATGACGAACAACCAAAATTATCACTGGAGCAGCAGGAAATGCTTTTTGTACGTTGGAGTACCATGCTGAAAAGCGATAAAAACCACCAAAAACCAATTGTGATTGAAAAAGATTCGGACCCTTTGCTGCCGGTGTACACCATGCGCAAGGACGAACAACCCAAATCAAAAATTCAGATTATTCCGGTCACTAATTTTGACCTATGATGTGTTTTGGTGTTTTTGTATTTTAGTGTTTTGGAGTTGTTACTCAAGAATTTGTACTCGATTTTTGGCCTAAAGAATGTTCATGTTATCGATTCTCACTATTGCCCACCAAAACACTAAAACCCTAAAACACCAAAACACATAAACTCACAACCTTGGATTTATCACTCATCATCCCGCTCAAAAACGAGGCAGAAAGCCTGCCCGAACTCGAAGCCTGGATTCGCCGCGTTTGCGAGTCACAAGGTTATGCCTATGAAATTTTATTTATCGACGATGGCAGCACCGATGGCTCCTGGAAAGTGATTACATCGTTACAGGCAGGAAATCCTGCCGTAAGAGGCATCAAATTTCGGCGCAACTACGGAAAAAGCGCCGCGCTGCAAACAGGTTTTGAAGCTGCGCTTGGCGCTGTTGTCATTACGATGGATGCCGATTTACAGGATAGCCCGGATGAAATTCCGGGACTGTACCGCATGGTTGCAGAAGAAGGTTTTGACCTCGTAAGTGGGTGGAAACAAAAGCGTTACGATCCATTAAGCAAAACTATTCCAACAAAACTGTACAATGCCGTTACCCGCTGGATCAGTGGTATTCCGCTGCACGACTTTAACTGCGGACTGAAATCCTACCGCTCCGAAGTGGTTAAATCTGTGGAAGTTTATGGCGATATGCACCGTTATATCCCGGTCCTGGCCAAATGGGCGGGTTTCTCCAATATCGGCGAAAAAGTAGTGGAACACCGCGCGCGCAAGTACGGCACGACCAAATTCGGCCTAGAACGATTTATCAATGGGCCGCTCGACCTGATGAGCGTTTCCTTTGTAGGCCGTTTTGGCAAGCGCCCCATGCACTTATTCGGCACGCTTGGCGTTTTGTCTTTTCTGATTGGCCTCGGCATACTTTTTTACCTCAGTCTGGCCAAACTCGCTTACAAGGAGTACGGCATTGCCGACCGGCCGCTGTTCTACTTTGGTATTCTTGCATTAATTGTTGGTACTCAATTGTTTCTGACGGGTTTTCTGGCTGAAATGATCAACCGGAATTCACCGACGAGGAACGTTTATCTCATTGAAAAGGAAATTTGATGAGGGTGGGTTTGAAAGGTTTGATGGTTTGAGGTGGTAACTTAAAGCCAAGAGCCACCGCCTCAAACCATCAAACCTTTCAAACCATCAAACCCACCCTTCCAACCTTTTCAAACCATAAAATACAAACCCATGCGCTACTTATTCATATTGCTACTGTCGGCGTCGATAAATTTGTTTTCACAAAACACTGTAAACCAACCTGTTGCGACCCAGAAAGTTGTAACAGGCATGGTGTTACTGAATGACAAGGTGGCGCCGGATCCGCAACAAATACTCGCTGCATTGCGCTCGGACTGGAAAATGAAACCAGATTCCGTGAATGTGGCCGATAAAACGATCGTTTTTTCCGTTCCGGGTGCGACCGTGATGATTGCTCATTTGGATTACCCTGTTTCCGCTGCGGAGGTACAGGCTGCTGCCGGCATTTCCTGGTTATGGAAAAATCCCGGACCGGAAGTGGCCCGGCATCAATCGCAGGTGATTATCTCCATCATCGGAAGCAGCAGCCGAACACTGGATTTGTACAAGATTTTTACCAAAGTAGCAGCTGCTACGCTGGAAAAAACGAACTCCAGCGGCGTTTTTCTGAACAGCCAGTACCTGCTTTCTTCCAAACCGTTTTTTTTAGCCGCCGCACGGAACATGTTACAGGAACAATCACTGCCAGTGTACTGCTGGGTATATTTCGGCATGTTACAGGAAAACAACCTCAGCAGTGGATACACATTCGGGATGGCAGAGTTCGGTTTCCCGGATATGGAAATTGTAAAATCTGTACACAGCGTACAGGAAGTGCATGCCGCTTTGTACGACGCCACACAAACGATTATTCAGTACAACCTCCATTTGCAGGACGGCCAGCAGGTTACCAATGGAGAGGATGTCAAAATTCCGGTTAAAAAAGCGCCCGGCGAGATGCTGGAAGGGGTTGTGCTGCGCTTGGAATAGTAAAAGAGGGGTTTGATGGTTGGAGTGGTTTGATGGTTTGAGGTGGTAACCAAGGCGTGAGTTGCCACCTCAAACCATCAAACCACTCCAACCATCAAACCCTTTCAAACCATACTATTGCACCACCACAATTTCCCCAGGCGCAATTCCCGTCGGAAAACCTCCGACTTTCGTTCCATCTGTTTTGTAAATGATGGCTTCGCCGGCCGAACTAAAATCTTTGGCATCGGTGCAGTACAATTCGCCGGTAGCCGGGTGGCAGATCAGCCCGTAAGCCTGTTGTTGTACAATGCTGCGCAAATTCCCATTTTTAAGTTCATAAAGCGCTCCGCCGCCTGTAAAATACAGTGCAGAATTGTCCGGTGCAGCGCAGAGATCATCCGAATAGGACGGAATAGATTCGCCGGTGGAGACGCCGTCGGCAAGCCCCAGCCAACCGGCATTGGGAAACGAACCTTTGCACAACACATAAATTCCCGCGTTATTTCCGGTTAACTGCGCGCACATTCCCGGATTTTTACCTCCTACAACCACCCGGCTCTCTTCGGAAAACGACGATAAGCGGAAGGCAACTACCGTAGAATCTGTAGAAAATCCGCCGGAATTGGCGATCAGCACCACATCAGCGTTGAACAGAAAGATTTTGTCCGGTCCGGCGCCGATAAAAGGGGAAACTTTTACCACCTCATTGGTATTCAGGTCTACTTTGGCAACGGTACCTGTGTTGCCATCGGCTCCCCATTGTGTAACCAGCGCAAAATTATCACCATATGGAAGGATGTAGCGCGGCTTGGCCAACCCGCCGATGGTGTCCAGGAATTTGAAGGTAGCAGCCTCCACCACAACAATTTTGCTGCCATTGCCGATACAGATATACCCTTTGTCTTTGTGAAAAGTGAGCGATTGCACCAGTTCGCCCAACACGGCGCCGTCATTGGCTTTTCCAAAAATATCCTGCTCGGTAGCGCCTGTTAAAGGATCGTGCCAGGTTATGGTGCCGGTACCGCCGAACGGACCTTCATTGACAACAAAAATGCCCTTTTCGTATTTTCCTTTAATAATTTCTTCCTGTTGGCTGCAGGCCGATACGAACGCTGCAAACAGCAGCAATAGGAGAGATAATTGCTTGACTTTCATTCTTTTATTTGTTAAAATTGAAATGAAAGGCAAACGGGAGAGTGATTTCTGGCTGCAATAAATAAACCTTTATCCGACGTAGGACTTCGCACTAGCACGGACTTCGTACTGCCGACTTCGCACTTCGGGCTTTATTACATCCATCCATCGTGCTTTCTGCCCGAAGCCCGGTTGGTAACATTGTTTCTGGCAGGTCTTCTGGCTTATTCCTGTGGCGAGCGCCTTCCCATTGTGTATGATACCCAACAGTGGCAAAATGTTCATCACATTTATTTTTAATATTTACACTTTTGATAATCAAATATTCAAATCGAATATTTGGTGCAAATCTTAAAAAACAGAACTTACAGCAGCGGGGACTGCCCCGGAATTTCACCGGGTTCCCTTTTCAGCCCAGCAATAACTGAGCACCAAAAACTGCACAAAACTAAGCGGTTCAAGCATCACCACCTATATTTGTCCGAAACTTATCAATCAAATCGCCCAAATCATATGCGTTATTTCCCCACTTTGTTGTTTTTCTTCAGTCTTTGTATCAACCTCGGAACGGCAGAGGCTCAAACATATCAACCGAACTGGAATTCTCTCGATCAACGCCCCACGCCCGAATGGTGGCAGGACGGAAAATTCGGCATCTTCATACACTGGGGTATGTATTCCGTGCCGGGTTACACGGCAAAAGGCAATTATGCCGAGTGGTACCAGCATTCGCTGACCAATAACGCGCACAAGGGTCAGGTGCAGGAATACCACCGCATTAACTTCGGCGAGCGCAGCTATTACGACCTTGCCGACGACTTTCATGCGGAGCTGTTTAATCCCGAGGATTGGGCAAAATTGTTTGAAAAAGCAGGCGCCAAATACGTCGTCCTCACTTCCAAACACCACGACGGATTCTGTCTCTGGCCCAGTCAGGAAGCCGGTAAAACCTGGGGGTTTCCCTGGAGTTCCGATCTGCGCGGCCCGCACCGCGACCTGGTTGGCGACCTCTTTACCGCGCTAAACCGCACCAGCGTTAAACCGGGCCTCTACTATTCTTTGTACGAATGGTACAATCCGCTCTGGCAGTTTGATCCTGCCCGGTATGCAGCCGATCATGCCATGCCGCAGTTGTACGACCTCGTGCAGCGCTACAAGCCCTGGGTGGTTTGGGCGGACGGCGACTGGGATGCCACACCGGATGTATGGCGTTCGCCGCAGTTTCTCGCCTGGCTCTACAATGAAAGCCCCGTGCGCGACCGCGTCGTCGTGAACGATCGCTGGGGGAGTGGGGTCCGTTTTAAACATGGAGGCGTGTATACGCCTGAATATCAACCGGATATGGATTTTGAAGACCATGCCTGGGAAGAAAGCCGTGGCATGGGTTTTTCCTACGGCTACAACCGTGCGGAAGATGCCTGGGATTACAATTCTGCCCAATCGATGGTGTTACACCTGATCGACAAGGTTTCGCGGGGCGGCAATTTCCTGTTGGATATCGGTCCGGATGCCCATGGAATGATTCCGCCTATTATGCAGGACCGCCTGCTTGAAATCGGCAAGTGGTTGGAAATCAACGGAGAAGCCATTTACGGTACCCGCCGCTGGCGTTCCGCTTACCAGTGGGGTGAAGGCCGCCGTGACTGGAAAGCGCAAGAAGTGGATGGCTGGAAAACGGGCGGCGACGCTTTGCTGAAACTGACAGTCGACCCCGACAAAGGTTATGCAGTCAAAGAAATATTTTTCACCTGGAACCCTAAAACAAAATCCGTTTACGCCATTTTTCCAAAATATCCGGACGACAAAAAACTGGTTTTGAAGGGTTTGCAAATCGGTGCAGGTTCAGAAGTAACTTTTTTGGCAACCAAAGAACGGCTGCGCACCGAAATTACTAACGGCAACACCACGATATTCCTGCCGGAATACAGCCCCAACAAGATCAAATCCTCCCATGCCTTCGCTGTCAGAATTGCCAATTTCGGCGCTTTTGTTGACAAGCCGACGATTCGGGTGGAATATGATCCTTACACGCTTCGTCCTACTGTTTACATGGAAAGCAAAACGCCAGGCGCTGTTATCCGATACACCACAGACGGCTCAGAGCCCCGTGAAAATTCATTGGTATATGACGGTGCTTTTTCTCCTGCACAAACGCTGCAAGTACAGGCAAGAGCCTATAATAAAGGTATGATTGCCAGCAAATTAGCCGAAAAAGAAGTGCAGACCTACAATATGAAACCCGCCCT
>JADLCC010000135.1 GCA_020847425.1 Saprospiraceae bacterium | reverse complement strand
GTAGAATTGCGCGAAGGCGCCCGCCCGCGCACGGAGGTGGTGGCCGATATTCGCAAACAACTCGGCAACCTGGCCGGGGTGTCGGTCAGCATCGGGCAGCCCATTTCGCACCGCCTTGACCACTTGCTGAGCGGGGTGCGGGCACAGGTAGCCATCAAGTTGTTCGGCGAAGACCTGACCGAGCTGCGCGCTTTGGCCGGACAGGTGAAAGAGGCCGTCGAGACTGTGCCGGGTGCGGTGGACGTGCAAGTGGAGCGCCTGGTGCTGGTGCCGCAACTCACTATCCGGCTCGACCGCGATGCCCTGCAACGTTATGGAATGCAGACCGGCGAAGTAGCCCGCGACCTCGAAGTGCTGTACGGCGGCAAGGTAGTCAGCCAAATTCTGGACGGACAAAAAACCTTCGATCTGGTACTGAGAGCCGTAGCGGAAGACCGCGAAAACATCGAAAACATCCGCAATACTCAGATCCATACGCCGGAAGGTGTGCTGATCCCACTGGAAAGTATCGCCCATATCGAATACGAAAAAGGCATCAACACCGTGAGCCACGAGAACGGGCAACGGCGGATGGTCGTATCGGCCAACGTACAAGGGCGCGACTTGGGCAGCACCGTGGAAGAGATGCAGCGCAGCGTAGCGGAAAAGGTTAAAATGCCGCAGGGATATTTCCTGGAATACGGCGGTCAGTTCGAAGCACAAAAGGATGCTTCGCGGCTCATCGGGGTGCTAAGCATCTTCGCTTTTCTGGGTATTTTCCTCGTCCTGTACGCGCATTTCCGCTCCTGGCGGATCGTGGTGCAGGTCATGCTTAATATTCCTCTGGCGCTGGTCGGTTCCGTCGTGGCGGTGTGGTTAACCGGCGGCACTTTTTCGGTGGCTACGCTGGTGGGTTTTATCACCCTCACCGGTATTGCTTCCCGCAATGGTATTATGATGATCTCGCACTACCTCCATTTGATAGAACACGAAGGCGAACAGTTCAATAAGCAAATGATCGTGCGCGGCTCGCTGGAACGCCTCGTGCCGGTGTTGATGACCGCCTTGGTGGCTGCACTGGCGCTCGTCCCATTGACGCTGGATGCACAGGCGGCAGGGAAGGAAATTCTTTACCCCGTGGCGACGGTCATTCTGGGAGGTCTGCTCAGTTCTACCTTACTGGATATGATCGTAACGCCAACTGTTTTCTGGGCGTGGGGCGAACGTGCGGTCAAGGACTATTTTGAAGGGAAAAAACAATCTGCTCACCTGACATCCAATCCCGATACGCTATGAAAATGCTGATAAAAATCCTGATTTTTATTTTGAGTACTTCCCCGATGTGGGCGCAAACCACCTCCGAACAGGCCGTTCAATCAGCTCTGCAAAATCACCCACTGGGCCGGGCAGCCGCTTTCGACGTGCAAGCAAAAAAATACGCAGAAAAAGCGGCATTCAACCTGCCAAATCCAGAGATCAATGCAGAAAGTCCAACCGGGGAGTTTTATGCCGTGGGGGTGCTGCAATCGTTCGAGTTCCCAACCGTATATACACGACAAAAGCAAGTGGCGAAGGCGGAAACGGCGCTCGCTCAAACTGGACAAGCAGTAAATGAAAACGAACTTCGTTACACTGTACGCACACTGTATTTGGAAGCGCAAGTGGCGGAATATCAAGCACGGCAATGGGCCGAACGCGACAGCGTATATATACAACTGGCTGGAACGGCTGCCAGACAATTTTCAGGCGGAGAGATCGATTTTTTGCAGAAAACACTGGCTGATAACCAGGCAGGTATAGTACACCAGGAACGCCTTGCCGCTGAACAAAATGTGTACTTGTTCCGGCAACAATTGCAATCACTCACAACAATTGCGGATTTAAGTGTTTTATCGCCACTTGAAGCCGATACAGTCGGTTTATTCGGGCAAACACTTCAAGGAAATTTCACAGGCAATCCCTCCATAGCGTACGAACAGCAAACCGCAAGGGTAGCAGAGCAACAGATTCGGTTAGCTAAAAGCAGGGCCTTACCCAATTTTTCGCTCGGTTATCTGAATCAAGGACCACGCAACACCCCGCTCGATTATCGCTTTCGTGCCAGTATTGGTATTCCGCTCTGGGCAGGTCAATACCGTGCCGGGGTGAAAAGTGCTGAAGCCGAAAGTCAGGCAGCCATTGCCCGTGCCGAAGCGCAGAGCCAGGCCATCGCGCTCGAACGCGAACGCTACCAACGGGAAGCCGCTACCAAACTCGGCTTACTGCATTACTACGAACGAGAAGCGCTACCCCGTAGCCAGGTGCTGATTTCCACTGCACTACGTTTGCGTGAAGCCGGCCAGACGGATTATCTCACTTTTTTGCGTACATTAGATGAGGCTTATGGAATTAAGCGCGAATACGCCACCCAGGTGCAGGCTTTTGAAACGGCTCGCATCACACTACTTTACTTATCAGGAAGGTAGTTTAAACGTTTGACTCTCAATTAAAAAATAATGATATGAAATTGTCTGTTTTCATTTTCTTTCTTCTCTGTCTTGGATTGACATCTTTTCCCACTTTTGCACATGGTGATGAAATTGCGACAGACCCTGGCGTAGCGAAAGATCATTTTACTGTTTATGGTCAAAGCGACCGCTATGAACTTACGCTTTACTACCCTGAACTCAATGCAGAGCAAGATGCGCACCTCACACTTTATGTAGCGGACTTTAAAACCAATCGTCCCATCGAGAAAGCAGAATTAAAAATCACCACAGCGGAAAATGCGCAAATTGCTTTTGAGACAAAACAGCTTTCACCGGGTGTGTACGAGTTGCACGTTACCTTTCCTGAAAACAAAATCTATACACTTAATGTGCAGATAAGTCACCCTAACGGAGCCGATTTGATTGGTATTGCGGGCCTGGAAGTCGGCAAAAAACTATCGGATTTCGCGGACACTCCCACCGAGCCTGCTGCACCAAATAACCAATGGCTCTGGTTTATCGGAGGCATCTGTTTAGGTGGTTTGGGTGTTTGGTTCGCAACTCGCCGCAGAAACCGTACACTGACGGTATTGTTTTTATTAGCCAGCGCCTGGTTTTCCACTCCGAATTTTAATCCTGTATTTGCACACGGTGATGAAGAACACGGTCCCCAATCGGGCGGAAGCGGTTATGGTAAATCGGTGTATGCTCCCAAAGAGACGCAGTTTTTGTTTGAAATTCTGACCCAGCCGATTGCTATAGGCGATTATCAATCGGCGACCACTATGTATGGAACGATCATACCTTCTTCCGGAGGACTGGGTGCGGTTATGGCTCCGCAAAGCGGTCGGGTTACAAGGGTAAATGTGGCGGTCGGGCAAACTGTACGTGCCGGGCAAACATTAGCGGTTTTGCAGCAAAATATCGGTACGGCAGAACAGGTAGGAATCGCTACTAACAATGCCGGACTGGCAGTACAAATCGAAAGCGCCAGAACGCGGGTAACGGCTACCAAACGGGAACTCGACCGGCTGAAAAAAATCGAAGACATTGCTGCTGCTAAAGACGTGCAGGCAGCCGAAGCCAATTACAACCAGGCATTGACCGAACTGCAAACCCTGGAAAGTCGTGCAATAGGCTCTAATTCAGCAGCCAATAGCCGTACAATAACGCTTACATCTCCGATTTCAGGTGTGGTGGGAGCCTTTACCCTAACGCCAGGCACGGAAGTATCATCTGGACAAACCTTGTTCACCATCACCAATCTGAACAAGGTGTATGTGGAAGCGCAGGTGTATGACCGCGATTTGCCTGTGATCAGGGCAGGCAATAAGTTCCTTGTGACTTGTTCTACCGATGATCACAAAACCGCCGAAGTACGACTGATTTCGCCTGCCCAAACCATGAACCCCGGTAATCAAAGTCAGCGCGTGTTGTTTGAAATGGACAACCCGAAAGGTGAATTCAAGATTGGTGAATTCGTGACGGTAAAAGCATTAAATCAGCAAGTCAGCAGAAATATTTCGGTTCCGAACTCATCTCTGACCGAAATCAATGGCAAACCTGCTGTATTTTTAAAAGACGGTCCAGAGATGTTTACCCTGAGTTATGTACAAACAGGCGAAGACGACGGAACTCGAACGCTGATCTTGAAAGGCGTGGAAGAAGGGGAAAAAGTAGTGGCTAATGGAGCCTACGAAGTAAAGATGATGTATTTGAATCAATGATAGTTGTGTTGACAGCCATTTGTTTCACTGAATTGAATGGCTGTCACCCTTCTTTGTGCTACACTTATTTTACAAGAAGGTAAGGAAATATCTTAGAAATGATTACATGAAACCTCATGTCCAAATCGATCATGTTCTGTCTTACATGCTCAATTTTCTCTTTAAGTTTCCCTGTCACATCTTTCGCTAATAGTTCATCCAATTGATGCCGATCAACCCCGCTTTGCGACGTGCCAAAAATGGTTTGGGGTAATAAACCATCAGACGGTGGAAACTTGATTTTTGATACTACGGAAGAAAAAGATGAGTTTCTAAAAATAGAGCCACTCGCAGCCAAGTTTATCCGCCCATTTTTAAGTGGTGGCGACTTCATTAACGGGAAAATGCGTTGGTGCCTATGGCTCAAAAACGCCCCGCCAAATGAACTGAGAGAGTTAAAAGAGGTAATGAAAAGAGTTGAAAAGGTGAAGGAATCAAGATTGGAAAGTGTAGCTTCTGCTACCCGAAATAAAGCCTTAACCCCAACATTGTTTGCTCAAATTTCTCAACCCGATTCAAGTTATTTGGCCGTTCCCGAAGTTTCATCCGAAAGGCGGAAATACATACCTATTGCCTTCTTACCTGCGGAAATAATTGCCAGTAATAAAATTCAATTGATTTCAAACGCTTCACTCTACTTGTTTGGGATTATGACCTCAGAAATGCACATGACTTGGATGCGCTACACTTGTGGGCGGTTAAAAAGTGACTTTAGTTACTCAAATACAATCGTTTACAATAATTTCCCCTTTCCAATCACTCGCATTGATGCACAAAAAAAGAAAGTCGAGGAAGCAGCACAAGCGGTTTTGGATATACGTTCTAAATATCCCGATAGCACTTTAGCCGACCTCTATGATCCCGTGACCATGCCGCCCGATCTGTTGAAAGCGCACGTGGCATTGGACAAAGCCGTTGATCTGTGCTACCGTTCGCAGGCATTTGCAAATGAGTTGAGCAGGATTGAATTTTTGTTTGGTCTATATGAACAGTATACCGCGCCGATGTTCGGAAGCCAGGTTTCAAAGAGTAAAAAATCAAAGTGAAAATCTTTCCCCTGACCGGTATTGCAATACGCTAATACAAGGCGTTCTATAAATCTTTTCAATTGTAATATCATAACTTAAACTGTCATGCAAAATCCAGAACAGGAACATTGGAACAATGTTTTCAGCACCAAAGCCGAAAAAGAAGTCAGTTGGTTTCAGGAATATCCTACCACTTCCGTGGAATTTTTGGAACTGTTCGACCTTCCGTTGACGGCAAATATCATCGACGTGGGAGCCGGGGAAAGTCATTTCATCGACATCCTTTTAGAACGGGGGTATCAGAACCTTTGGGTATTGGATATTTCGGCAAAAGCCATCGAAAATCTGCAAAAGCGGTTGGGAGACAAAGCAGCAAAGGTACATTTTGTCGTATCGGATGTTACTGATTTTCAGCCGCCGGTTCAGTTCGACTTCTGGCATGACCGTGCCGCTTTTCACTTCCTGACAACGGATGACAAAATCAGTCGGTACGTCGATCTGGTGGAAGACGCTATAAAGGAAAACGGTTATCTCATCCTGGGAACATTCAGTGAACAAGGCCCAACAAAGTGTAGCGGGCTGGAGATCAAACAGTATTCCGAAGCCTCGATGTCGGCACGATTCGAGATCAATTTCGAGCGGATCAAATGTATTCAGGAAGACCATACCACGCCGTTCAACACGGTGCAGAATTTTGTTTTTTGCAGTTTTCAACGGAAAGTATGATCCCCGACCTTGGACGCTATGACCTTCCTTACTGACATCCTTCGATTTGTAGCCATTGCGCAAATAATGCTGCTTTTAGGATTGTTGTGGTGGGGGAGAGGCAAGCGGCAAGACACGATCCCTACCTTGTTTTTTGGATTGTGTATAGTAGGTTATCTGTTGGCAGACTGGTCGCCGATGGGGGATCATCCAACGCTTTTTCTACCGCTGCTGGTGTTGCCTTTTCTTGCACCGGTAGCATTTTGGCTCTTTAGCAAATCTATTTTCGACGACTCCTATCGGTGGCAATGGTCGATTGGCTGGCTGTTGACAGCGGTGGTATTGGTGCATTATTTTGCGTTTTTCCAAACCAGGCAAGCGTTTTTACCACTTCCGGCAAGTATTCAGATGCTATTGGACTGGGTGCTCCAGATGGTTTCGCTGACGTTCATTTTACTGGGTATTCTCGAAGCCGTCCGCAACAGGACGGCAGATCTGGTATTATCCCGATTGCAATTTCGCACCGTTTATATTATCGCCACAGCCGGACTCATGGTTATCACGGTGCTTTCGGAAGTGTCGCTTCAAGGTGCGCCACCACCGCCCGTACTGGATGTTGCACAAAAAGCCTCCGTTGCGGGGCTGACCATTTTTTTCTCCCTGCGATTGCTGTCGTTCAAGCCAGGCTTTTTCTCCGAAATCGAACGCCCTGCCCCGCCGATTCCCGCCTCCCCGGAGTTGGACGAGCGTTTGCTGGCGCAACTCTCCAATTTGATGGATACGCAGAAATACTGGCGTACCGAAGGGTTGACTATTCGTCATCTTGCCGAAAAAATGCAGGTGAAAGAATACCGCCTGCGCCAAGCCATCAACCGACATCTCGGCTATCGCAATTTCAACGATTACCTCAATAGTTATCGGGTCCGGGAGGCCTGTGCCGTATTGTCCGATCCGGAGAAGCGGGATTTGATCGTGCTTGAAATTGCCTACGATCTGGGCTATGCCTCGCTCGCCCCGTTTAACAAAGCTTTTAAGGACACAACGGGTATGACCCCAACCGAGTGGCGACGCTCGAACACCCTCTAAATTCTTCTTGATTTCAAAATCCATAAGCATTTTTCATTATCCGGTGGATTCCTGGCTTTGCTTGCCGGTAGTTTTGGCAAAAAAATCCAACTACTGTCTTATGCAGCACCTATCTTTTCAGGAACTCTTTCCGCACATTTTATTCGCTGATTTTCTCCGCTATTTTTTAGTAACGGGCACGGCTTACCTTGTTTTTTGGGTTGTTTTTTTCAAAAGATGGCGGCACCGTATCATACAGCGGAAGTCGCCGGAAGTAAAAAAAATGTGGCTCGAATTCCGCTACTCGATGAGCACGGTACTCATTTTTGCCCTCATCGGCTTTGGTATTTTGAGTATGAAAAATGCGGGATACACGCTCATCTACGACAATTTCGCCGAGTATGGTGGGTGGTGGTTTATCGTCAGCCTTGCCCTGATGCTGCTGTTGCACGATGCCTGGTTTTACTGGACGCACCGGTTGATGCACCACCCGAAAATATTCCGGCACGTCCATCTCGTGCATCACCGCTCGATCAATCCTTCACCCTGGGCAGCGTATTCGTTTCACCCCATCGAGGCGGTCATCGAGGCAGGGATTTATCTCCTTATCGTTTTTACCATTCCGGCGCACGGGCTGGCGCTTTTCATATTCCTCGTTTACATGATAACCCGGAATGTGCTGGGACACCTCGGCATCGAGTTTTTGCCCAAAGGTTTTCTGAACAACCGCTGGCTCAACTGGCACACCACCACTACGCACCATGACCTGCACCACAAACATTTCAACCACAACTTCGGGTTATACTTCACTTGGTGGGACAGGTGGTTCGGCACAGAGGATCCAAAGTATCGGGAAACTTTTGAGGAGGTGACCTCGCGGGAAAAAGTATCGGAAAAGCCCATCCCGGCACGGGTACTGAAAATATTGGTCGGGGCGATTTTGCTGACAAACGTAGCTTATGCACAATCGCCGGTCGGAACCTGGACAACATTTGACGAGGATAAAGGGACTCCGCGTTCCATAGTACAAATAGAAGAAAAAAGCAGTTTGCTTGAAGGTAAAATAGTGTCGTTATATCTTCAGCCCTGCGAGCCGCCCGACCCCGTCTGTTCGAAGTGTTCCGGAGAACAAAAAGATGCCAAAATCGTGGGCATGCGTTTTCTCTGGGGTTTTAAAAAAGTAGACGATAAATGGACAGCAGGTTATATTCTCGATCCTGGCAATGGTACTACGTACCGAAGCAATATATGCCTGGAAAACGCTGACACGCTGAAAGTGCGGGGCTATTGGGGCGTTTTTTGGCGGACGCAGACGTGGAAGCGGGTAAAGTGAGGCGTCATGGTTGGTATGCCTTCAATATCCTGCTCAGGTCCTCTGGAATCTCCATCGGTAGCAAAGGTGGTACGTTAGCGCCGCCTGTGTTGCCGACCGGGATGTTGCCGACGAAGGATTTTACTCCTCCGATCAATAAGCGGGGGATCTGCCCCATGATTTCACGCAGGTTTTTTATGTGGATGCCAAACAACAGCATGCGCCAATGCACATAGGAATGCTCGCGCGGCCACGCTTGCGCGAGAATATGGGTGCGTTCGAGGTGGCGCCAGGCCTGTTGCAGGTTTCGCTGTCCGAACTCGGTTTTGTATAAATCCAGTTCGAGAAGGTAGTGTTCTTTTAAGCCTTGTGGTATGGTCCAGTAGAATTTCATCATACAATGGTGCGTTTGCCCAACCAACGTCATTCTTGTTCTTGAAGTAGTTCTATAAGTTCAAATACTGTCGTACAGGGATTTTGATCGGCAAACGGCCGATGTCCATGCTCTGCGAGCAGACTTTTGGCCCTTTCAATCGCCTTAATCTCGCTGGAACGCGGATCACTGGAAAGTCGGCTGTAAATATCCCTACAAAAATGTAGGCGTTTACCGTCTTCTTCATAATTATCAAGATTCCAAAGCCCATCCAGAATACGATAATAATCAAATCGCAAAAAGGCTTGCTCTACGGGTTGATAATGTAGGACAAACCATAGTTCAAAAGAATCATTCGAATAGGCCACGTTCATTTTATGACGACGAGCCAGTTCGATGGACTCATTGAAATCCTGCTTTTGCCCTATTTGGTCGCCTTTATAGTCTAAATCATAGACACACCAAACTTCGCGTCCATCATATTCTTCCCGTTTTCGCAATTCCAAGGCCCAGCGAACAAGGGCTGATTTAGATCCGCAGCCGCCTTCAAACACCACACTGGCATTTGGGGCAGGAATGCAGCGCAAATACTCAACTTCGGTATTTGCGCCCTCACATACGATCAAATAGGATTTCCCTTTCGGCTTCGACTCTATGGCATAAGGCTTATCGAAAGTATTTCTACGATTCCATGCCTTATCGCGATCAGTTACTTTTACGGGTTTTGCCATGGATTCAGTTCTCAAAAATTTGGTCCAGACGATTCAGAAAGGGAACTGCCGCGTATTTGCCACTTAGGTAATCCTTGTCATAAGATGCATCATTGCGCACTCCTTTGTACTCTACCAAAGTACGTAGCGTAGAAATACCGAATTTATCTTTATTCACAAAGCAGATTTGGTCACGACGTAGCAAATTGGCTTTAAGCAGGTTTGTGTCGTGCGTCACAAAGATTAATTGCGCACCCTTGGGGTTGGTATCGTTGGAATTGAAAAGTTGCACGATTTTTTTGGTCAATAATGGATGTAGCCTCGCATCAAATTCATCTATGAACAATACATCGCCGTCTTTCAAGGTTTGCAGCAAGAAAGCAGATAGATAGAAGAGTTTTTTTGTGCCTTCTGATTCCCACTCGTCGAAATCAGTGGTCAGTATACTGACTTTTTCCCCTTTGTGCCCAAAAACAGGTCGCTGAGTTACGAAAGAAGGTGTCTTTTTAATTTTCCCTTGTCTAAAAAGTTCTTTCAATTCATCGGGCATATCATCTGGTGGCCCTTGATCTTCGCTATCACTATCCAATGACTCAATGTTATCAATATCAAAATCAGCGGCACGCATAAGTGCCAAGATGGATTCTTTGGCTTCCTTGTCCTTTAAAATTTCTTGAAGGGCACTTTTAATACGTGGATCTCCCAGCCCCATTACTATTGTGATATCGCTAATTATCTCTGTAATGCTTTTGGCAAATGTTCCACCCATAGCAGATACGGCTGTCAGAAAGAGGGAATTGTCCCTGAAAATCTCATTATCGCCGCTCTGCGAAAGTCCGGCAAACTTTTTGGCTTCCCGAAAGCGGTTATAAGCTTGAATATCCATGCCTTGGCGCGTGAAAAAAGGCACCTCTTCCCGCCCTATTTTACCAAATAGCCATTCCGTAACAATTTTGCCATCTTTCACCTCAAAGCCATAGCGATATAAGGCCGTCTCTCCTTCTTTAGGAGAAACGCAAAGAATGATTTGAAAAAAAGTCGGTTTCTCTGAATTAGTTGCATTCAACTGAAAAGGCGAGGCCAATTTTGAAATTACTTCTTCGCTTTTGACCGAATGTCGTACAATCATCAAAAAAGTCACAAGTGCTTTAATGATATTACTTTTTCCGCTGGCATTTTGACCATAGATAGCCTTGCTTTTCAACAGATTTAATTTGGTATCTGCCTTAAACACATTGTTGGTATCCAGTTCTTCATACTTTGAAGAAATCTTAGCCGCTACCATACTTAAAGTTGTCAAATCCTGAAAAGAACGGAAATTGGCAAAACTAAATTCAATTAACATTTTAGAGGATGCTTATTTGTGAAATTTTCACAAATATAAACCGGGTATGGCATAAATTGTTTTTTATATCGAAAATGTTTTCCTTTAGTCCTATTTCAAAATGTCATCCGTTGTATCCGCACTGCATTCAAGATCGCCAAAAACGCCACGCCCACATCCGCAAATACCGCTTCCCACATAGTAGCCAGGCCACCCGCACCAAGCGCCAGAACGATCAGTTTCACGCCAAAGGCGAAACCGATGTTTTGCCACACCACCCGTCGTGTCATTCGCCCGATGGCGATCGCCGTCGCCACTTTGGAAGGTTCATCAGTCTGGATGACCACGTCGGCGGTTTCGATGGCAGCGTCCGAGCCAAGGCCGCCCATGGCGATACCTACATCGGCCGCAGCGAGCACCGGTGCATCATTGAGGCCGTCGCCCATAAAGGCGATGATGCTGCCCGGATTTTTGCGTTTCAAGTCTTCTACCTTTTCTACTTTGTCCTCCGGTAGCAGGTCGCCAAAACCCTGTTCGATGCCCAAAGCACCGATCACCTTTTTCACCACGGTGTCCTTGTCGCCCAAAAGCATTACCAGTTCGCGTATCCCCGCACAGTGGAGGCATTTGATGGTGTCTGCGGCAAATCTCCCGGATGGCTGTTTTGGCTGCGTCCGTCAGGACATTATATTGATCGAAATATTGAAACAGGGAAGACATGGTCGATTTTAAAAATAAGAGCTCACGCCAAATTGCCAGCCCGCCGTACTTGCTGGCGGATTACCCAAAATGTCCCGCTGCCGCTGGTAGAGGTAATTGAGCCGCAGCACCGTCTGAGCGGTCGGCCTGAAACTGACGCCCGGCACGATAGCCTTGAAATCGTCGGCAATCTCACCGCCGGTTTCCCGGAACCTGCCCGTATTCCAGTCCACGTATTCCAGGCGGCAGACAACGCTGAACACGGCTTTTTCCCAGCCGAACATCTTTTTCCGGAATACAGGCTGCACCACGTCCAGAAAACCGCCCTGCTGCCGGCTGCCGAACTGCTGCCCGTAGGTTTCCGGCACGTCTATCGTGATCCAGGCCCATTCTCCTGTCAGTTTGGCGCCGATGCCGGGAAGGGTGGTGTTGAAGTCGACGGCATACGTGTGCAATCGGCGTTTCCGATCCAGCGCCAATCCGTCTTCCTGGAATTTGTTGTAGATGCCGCCCATGTAGGAAAAGCCGATCTCCCCCAGGCGAAACTGGCGCAGCGACAACTTAGCGGTCACCAGCGGCTGCCCGTTAGAACTCTCTTCAAACCGGTCGTTGTTGGCTTTGGCAGCCGGCAGGAAAGTACGGTTTTGTTCGTTGTTGATGATGCTTTCGTCAAATCCATTGGTCAGATAAATCTCGTAGCCCAGCGTCCAGTCGCCCGTATACCACTTGCCATACAGACCGAAACCTACATTCGACCAGGTGGCGGGCAGCAGTTGCGTGGCGGAAACGGGACGGCTGATGAAGTCCCATTTCGGGCCGTCATGATTCTGGTTAAACGCGCCGATGGGATTCATGAGCACGCCGCCGCGCAGGTTGAGCGCCGGGTGCAGCTGGATATCCAGCGAAGCAAACTCGATGTTTATTTCGCGGCCGCCTTCCTCGAATTCGATTTCCGATAAAAATTTGATGCGGCGCGCAACAGTGGAAGCGAAAAACAGGGTCAGGCGTGGTAATTGAAAAGAGAAGCCTTCCGAGATACCGTCAGTAGAAAAATAAGCGGTATTCCCTTCCACGTAGCCGCCCAGCGCAACCGGCATCTTGCCCATTTGCAAGAAAGGACGGTCGTACACGGCATCCATGTTCAATTGTTTCGGCACGGAGTCTGCCGGTGAAAGGGCTTCGAGGCGTTGCAGCCAGGCGCTGCTGTCCGTTTGCGAGAAGACCGGAAAAATCAGCAATAGAAAAGGTAAAAGTAAGAACAGACGGCGGCTTTCAGGCCACCCATATGTATACAGCGTTTTCATCTTCCGTCGTTTTAAATGTTTTGAGTGGCCGTTCGGCAGGTCCTTCCAGGAGCGCGCCGGCGGTGCTGAATTCGCTGCCGTGGCAGGGGCATACGTAGCGGCTGCCCTGCACTTCCACCTCGCAGCCCTTGTGCGTGCATTTCATCAGGCAGGCAGTGTATTGGTTGTCTTTCTTATACAGGCAAATGGGAAACGCCGCTCCCGCAGGTTTCACGAAAACGTAGCTGCGTTCCTGTATCGCTTCTTTCTTCAGGTATTGAAATTCCGATTTCCGAACGCTGATCTTGTCCGTTTCTACGGTCATCTGGGCAAAATAGGCGGCAGTGCCGCAACTTTCGCCCAGCAATGCGGTGAGGCAAAGCCCCAGTCCGGCCTGGCAGCCGGTAACGAGAAAGTCTCTTCTTTCCATGGTATTAAAGGGATTCTAAAAATCGAATGAGTTGATTTCTTTGATGGTCGTCTAATTGCTGGTAGGCTGACCTGCTTTGGTCCCCTTCGCCGCCGTGCAGTAAAATGGCCGATTCGATACTCGGGGCCCTGCCGTCGTGCAGCAGGAAATACTGGCCGCCCTGCGAGTTTTTGGACAAACCCAACCCCCAGAGTGCCGGCGTGCGCCACTCGAAAGTAGCGGCGGTGCCTTCCGTGTAACCGTCGTCGAGTTGCGACCCCATATCATGTAACAACAGATCGGTATACGGATGAAAGGTACGCGAAGCCAGCGGCCCGATAGGCGAGGGTCCTGTATGCAGCGTAGGGACATGGCATTTGGCACAACCTATCTGGGAAAATATCGTTTGACCGGCGCTTATCTCCGCGTCGTCCGGGTTGCGGGGAACAGGCGCTTTCAGGGTGCGCAGGTAAAAAACAACATCCTGAATGGTCTGGTTACTGATTTCAGGGTCGAGTTCCACGCCGGAATAGGTATCGAAAGGCTCAAAATTGGAAACAATGCCGATGTCCTGATTATAAGCTACTGCGGTTTGCTGCAACAGGTCGTACGTGGCGGCTTTTTTACCAAAACGGGTGATATAGCGGCCGTTTTGTTCTACGGCTCCGGGGCGAGGCTGTATATAAGCCGGAATAAGGTGCCAGTGCACACGGCCGCTGACGCCGTCGCCATCCGCATCGTCCGGATCTGCCAGCGTCAGCAATTCGGCATCGGGGACAAGTTCCAGAAAACCGAGGCCGGTATTGGCGGGCGGCAACATTTTAGCGAAGCCTGCGCCCACCGGTATCTGCTCCGGCGCAAAGCCGGGCAATGCGCGGTGTTGCAATTGGGGACCGCCCAGGTGAAGGAATTGATTGCCGGTGTCGTCGGACTGTCCGAAACGCGTAAGCGCTGTGGAAGGATGTCCTTTACCGTCTCCCGCATGACAACTACCGCAGCTGGTAGCGACAAACAAAGGCCCAAGTCCGGTCGTGCCTGTGAACACCTGATCGTTGAAAGCGACATCGCCGGCCAGGAAACGCTTGTTTTGTTCGCCGTTCAGCCCTTCTACGGGGCCGTCAAGCAAATCCTGATCGGCGGGTAAAGATGGAAGGGTCTTTTCGCAGGCGACCAGAAGCGCGCAAAGGGTGAACAGGAAATAGCGTGTCCGAATAGATTGCATGTCCAAAGTTTTGGACAAATATAAGGGTAGTTATAAAATAAATTTAGATTAGCCTAAAAATATTATCAACTTTTTGAAAATACTGCTTAGGCTGCCAAAATCTATTTTATTGCTGAAAGTCCGGCATGTTCGTGGCTTCTGTTACTAACCTGAAAAATATGGTTATTTTAAAACGTCATTCGTTGTATTCTTACTGCGTTCAAGATCGCCAGAAACGCTACACCCACATCCGCAAAAACAGCTTCCCACATGGTGGCCAAACTACCCACCCATGGTACGGACCTGAGAACAACCAAGGCCCGGGACCATACGCGCACAATCGTGATCTACTCGGGTGTTAGCTGTGGCCAAAATCCTGGACGAATTTTCGGGGTCGATCTGATAAGCCAGCAAAGCCAGGCCCACCCATGAAAAAGCGTCGCCCAGCAGACTGATGATCTGGGCGAGGTACAGTTTCGCGAAGGTTTTGTTTTCGAGCGCGGCAAAGGGTTTGCCAGTTGTTGTCAGGTGTTGGTTTCGTTCATTTTTCAGGCTTGCGGACGTATTTTAATAAAAATTCAGGTATTGAACGTTCCGTCAAAACCAATTTGTTTGAATTTCCCGGCAGCCAGTATTTGCCATCTTTTTTGCCGGTGTTTGTAAAAAACGCTTGCCCACCACACGACCAAACGCGTCAGGATTCCTCCATAAATGGTGATCTCGTCTTCATACCAAATCACCTGTTCATCTATTTTTCTCATCGAAATACGATGGTTCCAGACTTTTGCAGACTCATCCCACTCTTTGGTTTGTAAAAGTTTGTTTTGGGCATCAATCTTTTCAAAATAGATGGTGTGGAGGCCCCCAAACGGCACAAATCCAAAGAATAGCATCCTGGTGGTGACCGTTTCGCGCTCTTTCCACACGAGCGGGAATTTCCCATTGGAAGGCATGAATCGGATTTTTCCTTTGGCCACAAATTCGAGTAATGCACTGGTAAGTACGTTGCTCCATGCCATTTCGATGTTCGTGGGAATTTGTGAAGCTACAGTCAATTTACGGGCGAAAACCTCCTTTCCCTGATATTCAATTTTTATTTTCTCAATGCTGGACTTCATGTTCTATTGAAGAAAATGTGAAAAAATTAAAACTTTGTCCGCTGTATGCGCACAGCGTTCAAGATCGCCAAAAATGCCACCCCCACATCCGCAAAAACAGCTTCCCACATGGTGGCCAACCCGCCTGCGCCAAGCGCCAGCACCACCACTTTCACGCCAAAGGCGAAGCCGATGTTTTGCCAGACCACCTTCCGCGTCATCCGCCCGATGGCGATCGCCGTGGCCGCTTTGGAGGGTTCGTCGTTCTGGATGATCACGTCGGCGGTCTCGATGGCCGCGTCGGAGCCGAGGCCGCCCATGGCGATGCCTACATCGGCGACAGCCAGCACCGGCGCGTCGTTGAGGCCGTCGCCCATGAAGGCGATCACGCGGGCCGGGTTGTCGCGTTTCAGGGCCTCTACCCGCTCTACTTTGCCTTCGGGCAGCAGGTCGCCAAAGCCCTGTTCGATCCCCAGTGCGCCGATCACTTTTTGCACCACCGAGTCCTTGTCACCGGAGAGCATCACTATTTCACGTATCCCGGCGGCGTGGAGGCGCTTGACGGTGTCGGCTGCGTCGGGCTTGATCTCGTCGGCAATGGTGACGAAGCCGGCATATTTGCCGCCAACGGATACCACGGCAATCGTATCCACTTCTGCATCGAGCGCAGGTGGGTAAGTGACCTTGAATTTCTCGAGCAACTTGGTATTGCCTACTATAACCGGCTTTCCATTCACCTGCCCGGTCAGTCCGTGCCCGGCGATTTCCTTTATCTCGGTGACGGCGGCTTTTTTCCAATCTATTTTTTGTTTGTCCGCATACTTTAACATTGCCTTGGCCACCGGGTGCGTGGAATGTTGTTCCAGCGCGGCGGCCAGCAACAGGAGTTCGTTCTTTTCAACGCCCTCGCTTTCAATTTTTTGTACTTTAAAAACGCCATGCGTCAGCGTTCCGGTTTTGTCCATCACCACCGTGTTCACCTTGGTCATCAGGTCCAGAAAATTGGAGCCTTTGAACAAAATACCCTGCCGCGATGCCGCCCCGATGCCGCCGAAATAGCCCAGCGGAATACTGATGACCAGTGCGCAGGGGCAGGAAATGACTAAGAAAATTAAGGCGCGATACAGCCAGTCACGGAACACGTAGTCCGGCGCCACGAAGTACGGCACCACGACGAGCAGGACCGCCAGCAGCACCACGATCGGCGTATAGACCCGCGCAAACTTGCGGATAAACAATTCCGTGGGTGCCTTGCGTGCCGTAGCGTTCTGCACCAATTCGAGGATACGGGCGATGCTGCTTTCTCCAAATGGCTTGGTAACCTTCACTTCTACTACGCTTTCCGCGCTTACCATGCCCGCCAGCACCGTTTCGCCGGCTGCGATCATGCGTGGTTTACTTTCGCCGGTGAGGGCGGCGGTGTCGAAGGCTGCGCCCGACTTGCCGCTTAGAGTCCCGTCGAGCGGCACCCGTTCCCCAGGCTTTACGCGGATGGTATCGCCGACATTCACCGTATCAGGCTTGACCGTCACAGGTTGTCCGTCCTGCAATACCGTAGCCTGATCGGGCCGCACATCGAGCAGTGCCTTGATATTGCGTTTGGCGCGGTTGACGGCCGCATCCTGGAAAAGTTCCCCGATAGCGTAGAACAGCATTACGGCTACGCCTTCGGGGTATTCGCCGATAGCGAAAGCGCCGACGGTAGCGATGCCCATGAGCAGGAATTCAGTGAATATATCGCCTTTTAAGGCGGCCTGAATGCCTTTCCAGATGACGGGGAAGCCTACCGGCGCATAAGCCACCAAGTACCATGCCAGGCGTACCCAGCCTGCAAACCAACCGGCTTGAAGCCAGTATTCCAGCGCAAGACCGCTCAGCAGCAACAATAAACTAAAGCCAACCGGCGCATACGTACGCCAAATGGAGGAACTTTCGCTACCGTGGTCGTGCTCGTCGTGGTCATGATCGTGGCCGTCGTCCACCGTGTGGTCGGAAGGAAGCGGGGCAGTAGACTTTTTGGATTTGATATTTTTCTTTGCCATGTAATAAAGTGGTTTTCAATGTAAAAAATAACTCAATACTCCAGTGCCCACCAATGTGGCACCGGTCACTAAACCCGCATTGTGCTCCAGTAAATGCCAGTCAAAACGACTCGTGCCAAAGCGAAGCGCCCGGATCCACAACACCATGCCGGCCACTGATACCAGCGTATAAATAACGGCTACCGCCAATACCAGTCGCCAGCCCTGCGCCCCGGCAAGCAGAAAATAAGCCTCGACTTCCAGGCACGGGGAAAGGAACATGGCGAGGGCCAGTGTCGCTATGATGCCTCGTCCGTTCGTCTTGTCCACATCGGCCAGGTGTGAATGATGATGCCGGTAATGCCGCCACATAAAGAACAGCCCCAGCGCGATGAGCAGCACCGGAGCCGCCCGACGCACTACTTCTTCAAATGCCGCTGACAACTGCCAGCCCAGCACCGCCAGCCCGATGCCCAGCAGCACCGTACTACCGGCATGGGCCAGGCCAACCAGCAGTGTTACCCGCGATACCTGGCGGAGCGACCACTTTTGTTTGCGTTGCACCGCCAGCATAGGCAGCCAGTGGTTGGGCAGCAATGCATGCCAAAGGCTGAGTAAGAGTGTACCGATCAGGATTTCAGTCATATATTTTCAGGCGCGCATTCATGGTGTTTTTCGTATTTTACTGGAGTCAGCGTTTTGCTTCAAATCCTTTACCCGCACCTCTTTCTGTACTAATTTCATGCGACAAACCGGACACTCGCCCGGCTGCTCATACGTCTTGCCCTTTTCACAATCCATTGAACATGCGTAGGCATGGGTGTAATTCGGGTCATGTTTCAAATGATTGGGCGGGTCGTTTCGGCAGGCAGCAAAACACAGTGTCAGCGCGACTGCGAAACCCCAAAACAGTTTGTGTATCATGGTCATGAAAATCTTTTTAATGTTTTACCACTACCTTCTGTACCTGACGCGCGTCGCCGCTTTGCAGGCTGACGAAATATACGCCGGAAGGCAACTGTTCCGCCCGGAAAAAGTATCTGGATTCGCCCGTTGGCAGGTTTCCTGAAAAAATGGTCTCTACCGGATGGCCCAGGTAATCGAGCAATTCAATTTTCACAGCGCCGTCGTTGGCATTGGACACTGGAACACAGGTAATAGCGCTCGCCGGATTCGGGAACACCTCGCCAAGTAACGTAGCACCTCTTTCAATCTCGCTGATGCCGGTCGACACGTTGATTTTAAACTGGAAATACCCTTCCGGCGCTGGCATAGGCCGGGAAATCTGTTTACCCGAATTGGCCGTTGCATGGATGTAATAATATACCGTCGCACCACCGGGCTGCTGCGGAATGTCCGCTGTCCAGCGGTTTTCAACCGCACTCGCAAGGGACATGGCTAATTCCTGGTACGGAGCAGCCAGGTCGGTTTTATAAAACACGCTGGCCGCAGCAATACCGCTTTTGTGCCGGATGGTCGCCTGCACTTCATAAACAGGCGGGTTGATACCGACAACGTCGTCGAGGCGGCGGTGGCTGATAACCAAGGGGTCTGTCACGCCGACTTCCTTCGTGATGCAATGCACCGCGCCGCCGAGATAAATCATAGCATCACAATTGACCCCAACCACCTTGTAGCCAGGCATGGCATCCCGCCAGATACGCAGGCCGGTGGTGTCGTACTGTTCCGCATACACGGGAACGATAATGGTTTTATTGACAAAAACGGCGTTGGCATAGGTGCGATAATCGCCCCCCTGATGCGGGTAATTGTTGGAATAGTCCGGCGGCATCGGCACCCGAATAACCTTGAACGGCGTACCGTAAGAGGTAGTGAAATTGCTCAGTACATATTGCAGGTTCGCCTCGATTTGCGGGCCGTCAGCAATGCCCGATGGATATTCTCCCACTAACAGGGTCACCTCATCGAGCAATTTCATGTGCATATCGATATGATGAATACCATCGTAGGGCAGGATAGTCATTTTGGCGTAAGGGCTTACATTCATGTAGGAATCCATGATCTCCTCGACTTCGGCCACTGAATGGTTGCTGGCGCCCCAGGTGTTGGTAGAATCGTTTTCATCCAACACCAGGTTGGAAGAAAAGCCGAAACCCAGGCCGTCGGTCATAAAATTACCGCCCGTATGAACAAGGTCATTGGGTGCTACCGTAGTGGTGTAGACTGGTATATTAAAATGCTGGCCAAACAGTTCCGGCATGGCATCATCGAGCGGGCGCGGACGGTTATAAATCCAGTCTACCCAAACTAAGGAATCCACATCGTTGAGGTAGCAGGGCGAGCCGCCGTAGTCGCGTACCCAAAAACTGTTGCTCGGCGCCAGGATGAAATCCACGTTTTGCGACCAATCCACGCCGTAGCCGGTCAGTTCGGTTTGACAGGTTTGAATGTTGGGGCAGGCCACCACCACCCTGCATTCCTGCTTGGCAGCATTGATAATCTGGGCCACGATGCTTTTTTGCGAGCGCCAAACGACCACCAGCGCCTGCAATTCTTCCCATTCCGCCATAGCGCGAATCGGCAAGAGAGGCGGATCCGTTATCCCATAGGCAAATGGCGGATCAGTGCCGGGTCCATCCTCGGCGACCCATTGTTTTTCAGCGTCGGAAAGGCCGCGTGGAAGTGGATCGTCCTGCGCCTTGGAGGTTTGGCTGAATGCCAGTAAGGCAAGGAATAAGTAGATTGTCTTTTTCATGGCATTGATTTTTTCTTTGATGAAAATGGAAATGATTTTAAAAGGAAGCCTTTCCGAACGGAACAGAGTGAAGAAGAAATTTCCAAGAAAGATACTGGCCTTGGATTGCTTGTTTCGATACCTATGATCTTCATAAACAAATTCAGCAACTGGAGCCCTCCGCATGCCTTAATGCGGAGGGCTTTATCATTTGTCAATACGCAAGGCAATGGGCTTTATCTGAAAGCAAGGGTTCAAACAAACCGCTACCGGATTCTCATCTTCCATTGGTGCTTATGCCCGTCACCTTATAGCGCGCTCAGTGCGCGTGTCCCTCGCCTTTGTTGTTCATTTTGGCCAGCAGGAAAAATGCGCCTTTCACCACCACTTTCACATTCTTGGGAAGCTCGGTGAGCGGCGTGATTTCGGCATAACCCACGTCGGTCGTACCGCGCCGGACGGCTATTTTTTCAAACACTGGTCCCTCTTTAGTGGGGTCATGTCCGGCCTCTTCTTTCTCGGCCGTATCGTGTCCGGCTTCTTCTTTTTCAGTATGGTCGTGGGCATCTCCCTCGGCGTGGTCGTGTCCGGTCTCTGATTCGTTGTGGTGTTCTTCTTCGCGGTGCGCATCCGTCTGGATAAAAATAAAATCCTGTCCTTCATGGGTCACAATGGCATCGATGGGTACGGCGGGTACGGTAGATTTTCCAAGGCTGACGACCGCTGTGATACCCATTCCTTCGATGAGGCCCGTTTTGTCGCCTTTTACCTGGGCGTGTACGGGAATGGTTTTTGTATCTTTTTCAAAAGCATTGCCGATGGAATAAATAACTGCGTCGTATTCCTTGCCGGGATTGTTCGTCAGTGTAAAATGGATAATCTGGTTGTTGCGCAGCCGGGGCAAATCCTGTTCATATACAAAAAGATCGAGGTGTAACTGTCGGTTGTCCACAATCTCGGCTACCGGTGTGTTAAGGTCTAAGTAGGAGCCGATGTTTACCATCACATTGCTGACGATACCGTTCAGGGGGCTGCGAACAGCGAGGCTGGCGACCATATTTTCGCCGGTCAGTTTATCCGGTGCGATCCCCATGAGTTGTAGTTGCTGGCGCAGGGAAGCGCGGCGGGTACGCAGCGTACTCAGTTCGCTTTCAGCCTGTTGCAGGTTTTTGAGCGCTCCGGCATTGCCGCTGTTGAGTTCCTGCTGGCGCTTATAATCCAGTTCGGCCAGCGTAATACGCGAAGCCAGCGTGAGGTATTCCTCCTGCATCGGTATAATCTGCGGGTTGGAGATAGTCGCCACTGTCTGCCCCGCTTTTACCACGCTTCCAGGCTGCACGAGCAAGGTTTTTACCACCCCGCCGTAGAGTGAAGTAGCGTTGGCCTTGTTCTGGTTGGGTACGCGCAGGTAACCGTTGGTTTTGAGCGTCGAAGTAAGATCTTTTTGCTCCACGTCGCCGAGTAACAAACCGATGCTTTTTATCTGCGCTTCGCTGAGCGATACGGTCGTGGAGTTTTCATGTTCGTCGTGGCCTTTTTCTTCGTGGCCCGCCTCTTCCTTTTGTTCGCCGGAATCTGCGGTGCTGTTGGAACAAGCATTAAAAACAAAAGGAGATGTCAGGATGGCGAAAGCCAGCGTGATGCTATATTTTTTCATAATGATATAGTTCAAAAACTATTGATTGTTAAGGAAGTAGAGTTGAATGGCAGCCTGGTTGTACTGGTTCAGGTTGTCCAAGTAATTCTGACGAATGTCGGCGGCCTGCGCGAGGTATTGCGCGAGGTCGGCAAAACTGATCTCCCCGGCGCGGTAGGCAGCAGTGGCTGCGCGTGTGATCTCATCAGCCTGGGCCAGACCGGTGGTTTCGTAGAATTGCAAAGCGGCGTTATTTTTCTCCAACTCCTGTTGTGCCGAGGCAGCGGCGGTGTTGAGCCACAGGGTTTGATATTCCAGCTGTTTTTGCTGCACGGCGCTGCCGATTTGCGCGACTTTGATCTTTTGCCGGAAACTTTTACCCGCAATCGGTACGCCCACGCTCACAGAAAAACCCGAAAAAGCGGGTGAAATGCCATACAGGCGCTGCGTAAAAGCCCGCCCCGAAAAATCCGGCTTTAAGCCCTGCTTTTGCAGGTAAATATCGGCGGTTGCGAGATTTACATTTTGTCGTTGCAGCAGCAGTATCGGGTGATTAGAAAGGTTGGAAGTAGCATTCAGCGGCAGTTTCTGCAAGGATCCTTCGGTGGGCAGCAGCGACTCCGGGGCGTTCAGCAACTGCATCAGCGTTTGTTGCTGTACAGCCACTTCGCGGCCAATCTGTTGCTGCTGCGCGCGCAATTCACGCAAGCGGGCTTCGGCGGCTATTTTTTCCAGCCCCGTGCTTTCACCGGTGCGGGCGCGTAGCGCGGCAGCGTCGGCCAGTTGGCTGTAGAGTGTGTCCAAGCGCTGATACAAGGACTGCCTTTCCTGCAAATATGCGAGCTGGTAGTACACCGTGCGGATGTCCCGTTTCAATTCCGCTTCGGTGCGGGTTTTCGTCAGCTCGGCGTATTTGACCTGTTCCTGGAACAGGCTTTTCCGCGCTTTGTACACCGTCGGGTATTGCAGCGTTTGGGAAAGACCTATTTTGAGAATACCCTTAGAATCCACCGTGCTAATATCTTCATTTTCTACAAAAACACCTGTTTTCGGTAATTCAAATGAAGTTCCGACACTGGCTTTAGCCCGTTCAATATCCAACGCGTTGACTTGCAACAGCAGGTTTTGCTGTACCCCGATTTGCAGGGCTTCTTCCAGGGTTACGCGCCGTTGCGCCTGCACATTCATACTGAAAAACAACAGCAAGGGCAGTAAAACAGGAATAATAGCCGCAGGGCGTCTCCGTTTTTTCTGCTTCAGGAATAAATAAAGCAAAGGCAGCACCACCAACGTCAGGAAAGTGGCTGTAAGCAGGCCGCCGATCACCACCGTTGCCAAAGGCTTTTGTACCTCGGCACCCGCTCCGGTAGAAATGGCCATCGGCAAGAAGCCGAGCGAGGCTACCGTCGCCGTCATTAACACAGGGCGAAGCCGGATGCGGGTACCTTCGAGGACGCGTTGCAAAGGGTCTTCCATGCCGTCTTTTTGCAACTGATTAAAGGTAGCGATCAGCACGATACCATTCAGTACCGCTACTCCGAACAGCGCAATGAAACCTACGCCGGCCGAAATGGAAAACGGCATGTCGCGCAGCAACAACGCAAATATGCCGCCGATGGCAGACATCGGAATGGCTGTAAAAATAAGCGCTGCTTCCTTAAAGGAGCTGAACGTGAAAAACAGGAGCATAAAAATCAGTACGAGGGCTGCCGGAACGGCAATTTGTAGCCGGGCGGAGGCTTTTTCCAGGTTTTCAAATGTGCCGCCGAAGGTGTAATAGTACCCGGTGGGCAATGCAGCCTGCTGGTCTAACTTACCCTGAATATCCCGTACAACCGATTGCACGTCACGGCCACGCACATTGAATCCGATGACGATGCGGCGTTTGCCTTCCTCGCGGCTGATTTGCGCCGGGCCTTCTCTGAACGTCACAGTGGCCACCTGGCTGAGCGGAATTTGCTGGCCGCCCGGCGTGGGAATGAACAGGTTACTCACATCATCGATGGATCTGCGACTGGCACTGTCGAGCCGCACCACGAGGTCAAATTTGCGCTCGTTCTCGAACACCGACCCGGCAGCGGCTCCGGCGAACGCCGTGCTGACGACATGGTTGATGCCCTCGATGTTCAGGCCGTAGTTGCCGATGCGGCGTCGGTCGTATTCGATGGTGATTTGCGGCAGGCCGGTCGTGCGTTCCACCTGCGGCGGCGTGGTGCCTTCCACCGATTGCACCACGGCGGCTATTTTCGGAGCGATCGCGGCGAGCGTATCTATGTTTTCACCAAAAATTTTGATGGCGACATCTTGTCGCACGCCGGTCATTAATTCATTGAAACGCATTTGAATCGGCTGACTGGACTCGAAAAATACGCCGGGAATGACTTCCAATTTTTCCATGATCATGGCAGCCAGTTCGTTGTAATCTTTCGTAGTCGTCCATTCTTTTATGGGTTTTAGCATGATCATCATGTCCGTCGCTTCCGGCGGCATAGGGTCGGTAGGCACTTCGGCGCTACCTGTTTTACCCACTACCAGTTTTACTTCGGGAAATTGTTTGATGATGCGCATGGCCTGCATGGAGGTTTCGACGCTTTGCGACAACGAGGTGCCTTGCGGCAGAATGCAGTGAAACGCGTAGTCGCCTTCCTGCAACTGCGGGATGAACTCTCCGCCCATCCGCGTAAATAAAAAAACACTGGCAGCAAACAAAACCAGGGTAGCCGTCACTACCGCGTATTTAAAACGAATAGCCCCGCTGATTACCGGCGCGTAGATTCGTTGAAAAAAATCCATTAGCCGATCGGAGAAGTTCTTTTTATGCGATATGTTTTTGGGCAAAAATAAAGCGCACATCATCGGAATATAAGTCAGCGAGAGGAGCAAGGCGCCCATAATCGCAAAACCTACGGTCTGCGCCATCGGTCCGAACATCTTGCCCTCGATGCCGATGAGCGTCAAAATCGGGATGTAGACAATGAGAATAATGATTTCGCCAAAAGCAGCACTGTTTCGGATACGGGAAGCGGAAACGAACACTTCCTGGTCCATTTCAGCCTGGGTCATGCGACCCACGGTTTTGCGTAGCCCGAGGTGGTGCATCGTTGCTTCCACGATAATAACCGCGCCGTCTACGATCAGACCAAAGTCGATGGCCCCAAGCGACATCAGGTTGGCAGATACGCCGAACAATTGCATCATGCCAAGCGCAAAAAGCATAGAAAGCGGAATAGCTGAGGCTACGATCAATCCTGCCCGTAGGTTGCCGAGAAACAGCACCAGTACGAAAACCACGATCAGCGCACCCTCAATCAGGTTGGTTTGCACCGTGCTGATGGCGCGTTCGACCAAATCCGTCCGGTCGAGGAACGATTCGATCTCTATGTCGGCGGGCAGCGATTTACGGATGGTCTCCATTTTCACCTTCACTTTGCTCACCACCTCAAAACTATTGGAGCCTTTCAGCATCATGACTACGCCGCCGACGGCTTCTTTTTGGCCGTTGTAGGTGAGGGCCCCATAGCGTACCGCTCCGCCGAATTGCACCTGCGCTACGTCGCGTACGAAAACGGGCACGCCATTCGCATCCGTTTTGATAACGATATTACGAACGTCTTCCAGGCTCGATACCAGGCCGATACCCCGGATAAAATAAGCGTTCGGTTTTTTATCGATGTAGGCTCCGCCGGTGTTCTCGTTGTTTTTACCCAAAGCATCGAATACGTCCGGGATGGTCACCCCCATCGCCCGCAAGCGGTCGGGATTCACCGACACTTCGTATTGTTTGAGGATGCCGCCGAAACTATTGACCTCGGCAATGCCGGGCGTCCCATATAGTTGTCGTGCCACGATCCAATCCTGCATGGTGCGCAAATCCATAGCGGTGTACTTGTCTTCACTGCCTTTTTTAGGGTGGATGACGTATTGGTACACTTCGCCGAGACCTGTGCTTACGGGCGCGAGTTCAGGAGTACCCACGCCGCTGGGGATGGATTCTTCGGCTTCTTTAATTTTCTCATTGATGAGTTGACGGGCAAACCAGACGTTCACATCGTCGTCAAACACGACCGTTACCACGGACAATCCGAAGCGGGAAATAGAGCGCATTTCCACGAGGTCGGGCAGGTTGGCAAGGCTTTTTTCAATGGGGTAAGTGACGAGTTGCTCTACCTCCTGGGTAGCAAGCGTTGGGCACAACGTGATGATTTGAACCTGGTTATTGGTAATGTCAGGTACCGCGTCTATCGGTAACCGGGAGGCGCTCCACACGCCCCACACCACCAGCGCGAACGTAAGCAGCCCGATGATAAATTTATTTTTGATGGAAAATTGAATGATTCCGTCCAGCATAAAATGACTTGGATTGAGCGAATACCTGGATTTGCCTGCCGGATGGCAGAATAAATTCAAACAGCCGCTAAGTGAATGGGAAAATACCATGACCCGACCCTGGCGCAAAGCCAAAACCGGGAATCCTCTGGAACGACGGCTTGCGCCGGCAGCAGGTCACTAAACCAAGTACGGTATGGGAGGGCGGAACAAGGCCGCCAGATGTGCTGAGGAACAGGGCGCGTTGTAACAGAAATTGGCAGCGCGGTCGGCATGCGACCAGTCGGTAACCGTCAATTTAGAAAAAGTATTTTTTAAAAAACCGGCATAGGTCATACCGCCGGTCGCACCGCAGCCCGGGCAATGGCAGTGCCCGCAGCCGTCGGTATCGGGCGGGCAATCCTGACCGGGGTGGGTGTCTACGCAGTCGTCACTGACAGTTGCGCAATGTTCATCGGCGGTCTGCGAAACAGTCTTTTTTTGCATTTGGCTAACCTCGACCTCGCCACATGCCCGCACCACATCCGTCGGTAACGCGACAAGATGAGCGATGAAGAGCAGGAATATACCGATACGGAATTTCATAATTTGCGGCAAAGGTAGGTGAACAGTAATTAAAACGCTGTTCTAATTTTTTTGTTCGTTTAGACTGACCATGAAGCCAGAGGTGTCAGTAACTGCCAAAAATAGCGTTGGAATGGCACTTACGCAATAAATTAAAGAATATTGAAACATACAGGAATGCCAATTGATACTTTACGCCACTTCCCCCAACCGCTCCCTCAACTTCGCCAGCATCATAACACGGATGTCTGCCGACCGTTTCACTTCTTCGTAGGGAAGTTTAATGACAATATAGTGCACACCTTCTTCGACCCATTCGTCGTCGCCTCGATCATCGTTGGTACAGACATAGGTAATACCTACGTCTTTCTTTAGGTGGTTGAGTTTGGAAGCGATAAAGGATGTATCTACTTTATCGGCTACATCCTGTTCGACAATTTTTGTGACTGTGACCAAAGGATAAGTTTTTTGCAAAGTTAGGGAATTTGAGTAGAAAAGCAACTTCTACCGTCGTATCGGATTGTAAGGCGGTCTTATGAGCCTTAGTTCTTCTTCCCTGGCAAGGTTTTCAGGAAGCACAGGATAAGTGTAAATTTTCTTCTTTTCTTCTTTGAGGCATTCGTGTAATGTTCCCCGAAATTGAACGATGTAGTAAACCCCGTTGCCTCTGAGAAATTTATAGTCATAACGGCCTTGCTCACCTTTCGTCGTTGTCCCGTATTTCCAAACTTCACCGGCTTTCAAAAAGTATAACGCAAAGCCACTGTGTACACAGGTGTACCAACCGTTCGTGAGCGCTACTAATGCGTATTGTTCGGCTTCATCGGCTTCGTCGAGGTGGTTTTGCAGTTCTTTCTGGTATTGGGCGGTAAGTTGTGCTTCTCCGTTAACGTATTCCACTACATCCCGCCATTTAAGCGCACATAAGATAAGTATTGACGCAACGATAAAAAGCGGCAAGAAAAGTGTCTTTTCTTTTTTCGTTTCTGACGGCGAGTAATCCGGCCGAGGAGTTTGATCTGCTCCCATGACTTCTATGGTTGGATTTTGTTTTGAAGAAGTTGAGTCACTAATTTAAAGCAAACAAAGTAGGTATTGCTCCGTGATTGTTTTGTTATGTGGTTAGTGGTAGGTCCAAAAATTGGGCCACTTATACAGTAAAGTATAAAATATCGGTATTTTAGCCGGAAAACGACTAAAAACTGTGACTCACCAATTTCCTGTGTTTGTCATATTATCCGGCTCAATTTATTGCGAGGTTGGGGATTAAGGTTTAAAAAGCATTCTTTATCCGGCTTATTTGAGTGATGAATGAAATATTTATAAACCTCACATTTTCAACCGCATAATCCGGCTCTTATCTATTTCCAGATATTCCGGTATTAACCCTGTAAATGGCAATCAATCCGGCCTTTACGAACAATATGCCCGGCTATTTTTGAATCCCTCCACTTTTTTGCTCGTTATCCGGCCTAATTGTTTGGCGTTTCCGGTAATTAGAGGGGCTTGGGTATAATAATCCGGGTAAGTCGAATTATAGTTCCGTCTATTTCCGGCTGTTCTGATCTTCAATCCGGCCTATTCAATTTTCAATGTTTTTGATATTGTAGGGTAATAAATCCGGCCTTTACAAACTATGTCCAGCTGTTTTTATATCCCCTGACTTGTGCTCGTTATCCGGCCTGATTGTTTGATGTTTCCGGTAATAGTGGGCTTGGGCATAATAATCCGGGCAATTTGCATAGTAGTTCTGTCTATTTCCGGCTGTTCTGATCCTCAATCCGGCTCATTTAATTTTCAATGTTTTTGATATTACAGGGTGATAAATCCGGCCTTTGTGAACAATAACGTCTTCTATTGGTGGCATATCTAATGCAAATTGTTTGTTTCAAACGTTAATCTGGCTTTGCCGAATTTTTCGATAAAAGCCGGATTAATAATCCCAGAAAAGCGGATAACCCTTATCGCTGAGCGCCCAGCCAAAGTCTGGATCAGGCCGGATAAAATAATCTGCCAGGTCATATCCGGCCACTTGATCTTCCTTCACAGCAAAACGTTCCAATAAATTCGATACTTGAACTTCAAATCCGGCTTTTCCCATTTCTTTCGCTTTCTCCAGCCAAAGTAAATAGCATCCTAAATCCGGGTAGAGCCGGATTTTGTACTTCTTCAATGCCGCACATTTTTCCGGATTCAAGTTGTGTAAACCTCCGGTAGCCAACCACAAAAAACCAGGCAAGACGGCTGTCATTAAGATGGCAGTTTTTTCACTTTCGACAATACACACCGGATTATTATTTGAATATACCCGGATTTGATGAAGCCCGAACAGGCATTGTTGTAATTGAAAGTCAGGAATATTCATAACGCTGTGAACCCATTGCACATGATTAAATGGTTTTTTTACCCGCTTACCGGTCTCCGTATTGTAAAGCATGATTTTTCCGGCGTGTACATTTCCAACCTCATCTATTTGCCAAAATACTGTCGCACCAGGCCATTTCTTCGCCGTTCCAATTGCAAATCGATTGAGTAGTTGCTCCGTTAGATCATTTCCTAAAATTCGTCTCAGGTAAAGCACAAAACAATTATTGGAGTATCCACGTCTTGATGCTTCATAAACCGATAGAGGAATAGTAGAAAATTCATCCGTTTTTGATTTTGAAACATTGGACACCGGACATGCCCTATATAGGCCTTGTCCGGTGTCCAACGTTGGATGGTCGATGAAATACTGTTTTGGAGGGTAATGGTATCCGCAATTGATTTCACGGTTGCAACGTCCTACTTTCTCCGCATGGAAAAGTTCACGGCTGGCAGCTTCCTGATAGCGCTTTAATTCCCGCTTGCCACAACCCGGACAAATGAATTTTCTCGTCGGGCGTTTGTCATCCAAAGTAAATTGATGGTTATTCATCACCGGTTTCCAGTGGAGTAATCAAATAAATGATTTCTCTTCCATCTTTCTTTTTTGCAAAAGCCCAGGATTTATCCCGAATATTTAAAATCGTTTGATTTGTCAAAATATCTGATAGGCGTCGCCGGATAGTTTTTTCACTGGTTGTGAATCTTTTCGTTAGGATACCAATTAATTCTGTGGCTGAAGTACTACTTATATTTTGGAACAAATCTTCCAATGCAGCGATTACGTCTGGTTCAATAGCCGAAATCTGGCGGCTATTTTCAACATCTTTCACATCGCGTTCATCCGCCATCATCAAACGGTTTTCCTCCTGCGAATAATAGACATGAAAAGAAGGAAGCCTGCGTGAGTTCCGGCACTTCAAAAATTTGATTTTCAACAAATCGGAGTCTTCACCATCTGGCCCCTTTTCAAAAGCGATCTGAATAACGGTACTCGCTTTGTTGATCAGCTCCGTACCTAAGTGACCACGCGCTTTACCTTGGCCAGGGTTTTCATGGATAACGCAAAAAAATGTGCAGTTATGCTCATTGATCATTCTGTTGAGAAAGTCAATTAATTCTAATGATTTATCCGCCCTGTTAAAATCTTCTACACAAT
>JADLCC010000134.1 GCA_020847425.1 Saprospiraceae bacterium | reverse complement strand
GTTGCGGCTGCGGTGTTTTTAGGTTCGCGTTTTCAAAAAGATACCATTGACTGGTTTACCAATGCGCCGCAGGTTTTTGACGGAGAGCGGCTGGTCGCCAATATGTCGGATACCGAAGTGTCCGCTACCAAAGCCATGCTGATTCGACGCGACAGCGCAGGTTTTGCCAACGCCAATGGCGACCTGGTAGAATACCTGGCCACCCAAAATCAGGAGCAATACGCCGAGGTCGTCAGCCTGGTACCTGTTTCCAATGAACATAAGTTTGAGTCCGGCTGGGCCTTGTTTCAGCACAAAATCCCGATGTGGTTGTTCGTCATAACCTGCCTTTGGCTTGCTGTACTGGCTTTTCGGCACAACCTTTCCCTCATTCCAATGTTGGGCCTGGTGTCCTGTTTTTACATGATGGCGCAGATTCCGGCCAAAAGTTGGATGGGATTTTTCTTCTGGCTGGTGATTGGTCTGGCGATCTATTTCAGTTATGGTTACAGCAATAGTAAACTGATAAAAAAAGCAAGCGCTTCGTAGCAAAATGAAAAAAATTGTGGTCCTGACCGGCGCGGGTATTTCCGCAGAAAGCGGTATTCGCACTTTTCGCGATGCGGACGGGCTGTGGGAACACCACCGGATAGAAGATGTGGCGACCCCGGAAGCCTGGGTGAACGACCCGGAATTGGTATTGCGGTTTTATAACCAGCGCCGTGCACAACTATTTGAGGTTCAGCCTAATGCGGGGCATCAGGCGCTGGTTTCGCTGGAAAGGGATTTTGAGGTGCACGTCATTACTCAAAACGTGGACGACCTGCACGAACGCGCGGGGAGCAGCCGGGTACTACACCTGCATGGTGAATTGCGCAAGGTCCGTTCAGAACGGTACGAACACTTGGTTTATCCCTGCGAAGGCGAAATCAATATGGGCGACACCTGTGAGCGCGGGTTTCAGTTGCGCCCGCACATCGTGTGGTTTGGCGAGGCGGTGCCTATGCTGGAAGCCGCGGCTGAACTGACCATGCAGGCCGATATCTTTTTGATTGTAGGTACTTCCCTGCAAGTGTACCCGGCAGCAGGACTGATGCGGTACGCCAGGCCCGGTATTCCTTTTTATTACATCGACCCAAAGCCTCAGGTAAATATCGAACTGGCAGGAAAGCCAAACCTCACGATCATAGCAGAACCTGCATCGCTCGGGGTGCCGATGGTGGCGGAAAAATTGCGGACTTCCGGGCCTCACCCCCCGGCCCCCTCTCCAACGGAGAGGGGGAGCGAGTACCCTTGACTTCCATTTATAAGGAAGCCAAAGGTGAAGTCACCCCCTCTCCGTTGGAGAGGGGGCCGGGGGGTGAGGCCCGAAAAAGCATTTAATATCACTTCATGCCTATATTAATCATTGTTTCCGTTAAACCGATAATCCAATAACCATTTTACACCTAATTTGAGCTGTTTACAAAAACATGAATTACTCCTTGATTATGAAGCCGTTCCATACTGTATTGCTGCTTTTGTCAGCCCTTTTCATCACTACCAATTGCGCTGCTCAGCCGCCCCTGAAGGAAGTCAGGCTGGATGCCAGGCATATCGTTTTTTTACTGGACAGCGCTGCCGCAGCACAGGCTATTACCTACGATAAACGCGACGGGTATTTTGAAAAAGTAACGCTTGCGGAAATGTCGATCCAGATGAAAAGGGCGCTGTCGCCGACGGACACCCGCGAAAAAGTATTGCCGGAATATATTGCTTACTTAAAAAGCGACGTGCTGGATTATTCCCATGCGGAGTCGAAATTTACAGCCGAGGTCATAGAAAAGGTGTTCAAAACCAGCGAGTCTGTCGCGCCGGGCGCTTTCCCGGATACTTTGCTGCTGATCAAAACGAAAGGCCGCCATTACGGCGATGGCGTATGGTACACCCGCGAAAACTGTATCATCATCCCAGCCAATGAACTGGCATCCAAAAAAACGAATCCTTTCACTACCACCATGTTCCATGAGTTGTTTCACGTGTATTCGAGGCTGCAGCCCAAAAAGAGCGCGCAATTGTACAAACTCATTGGTTTTGAGTCCATTGGATACGAAAACCTGCGGATACCCCAGCAATTGTCCGACCGGATTCTGCACAACCCGGACGGGGTGGATTTTGCACAAAAAATTATACTCAAACAGACGGATGGCAGTGTAAAACAGGCCATTCCGGTGATCTATGCCAATCAGCCCGGTTTCAAAGCGGGTAACACGGAGTTTTTCGGTTACGTGGAGTTCAACGTGTATGAAGTGGAGCAAAATACCGATGGAACCTGGCGGGTGCTCACTAAAGAAGACGGACTGACCAGTACGCTCAGCCTCCAAAGTCAGCCCGATTTTTTCGCCCAGATCAAAGACAATACCGGTTATATCATCCACCCGGATGAAGTGCTGGCCGATAATTTTTCCTTTGTGATGACGCGCCAGAAATCCCCTGCGCTCACGGAGAAGTTTTCTCCTGCGGGGAAACAATTGCTGGCCGATATCGAAAAGGTGTTGAAAGAAAAATGACCAAAATTGTAATCGTCGGATCGGGAAGGATAGCCTGGCACTTAGGCAAACGCCTGAAAGCCAAGGGTTTGCCCGTTTCGCAGGTACTGAGCCGTACGGCTGCACATGCGCGCGCGCTGGCAGAAACCCTGCAAGCCCCCTGGTCGGATGATTGGTCGAAAGTGATCCCCGATGCGGATTGGCTGCTTATGGCTATCCGCGACGACGTGATCGACGATGTGGCATCCCTGTTGTCGCCGCATGTGCCCGGCGCCCTGGCGACGCATACTTCCGGTGCAACACCCGGGTCTGTTCTGCGACCTTTTTTTCAGCGATACGGCGTTTTTTATCCCTTGCAAACCTTTTCCATGGAACGCAGCCCAGTCTGGTCAAAAATCCCGTTTTGTGTGGATGCCGCTGCGGAATCAGATGTGCTTTTCCTGATAAAAATTGCAAAAACAATCAGCAACCTGGCCTATCGGGTGACGGACGCACAACGCGCACAATTGCATGTGGCGGCTGTTTTTGCCAATAATTTTGCCAACCACTGTTTCTCCATTGCGGAAAAAATCCTGGAAGAAAAAGACCTTCCATTCGATATGCTGCACCCGCTGATGGAGGAAACACTGGCCAAAGCCCTGCAAAATTCGCCGGATAAAATGCAGACCGGCCCTGCTATACGTGGCGATATGGATACAATTAAACGGCACCTGGAACTGCTCGGGGATCACCCGGAATGGCAGGATTTATACAAAAAAATATCAGAAAGTATTCAAACTGCATTTCAAAAATCAAAATAATATTGGACTATTTTTTATTACCCAAAATTTTTATT
>JADLCC010000133.1 GCA_020847425.1 Saprospiraceae bacterium | reverse complement strand
TATCATCCTCTATGGCAGGAGGCGGGTCGGAGAGACCTTCCTGGTAAATCAAAAATTCAGCGGCCAGTTCACCTTTCGCATGACCGCTCTCAGCAATGCCACGCTCAACCAGCAATTGATCAATTTTCACACTACTTTACTTGCAACTGCGCCACAGATTGCTGCTAAAGATGTGCCTGCCAACTGGTTTGCAGCATTCCAATTGCTTATCCGATTGGCTTCGGAGGACAAAAAAACCCGGAAAGTTATTTTTTTTGACGAGCTCCCATGGTTCGATTCGTATGGTTCCGATTTCCTGCAGTCCCTCGAACATTTTTGGAACTCCTGGGCATCCTTGCGTTCCGATGTGCTACTCATCGGCTGTGGTTCGGCGGCTTCCTGGATGATCAACCAACTGATACACAACCCGGGCGGGCTGCATAACCGTATCACTGAACGCATTTTACTTCAACCTTTCAGCCTCTCCGAAACGGAAGCATTTTTGCGCTCGAAAGGTGGCGTTTTTGATCGTTACCAGTTACTCGAACTCTATATGACAATGGGAGGAATCCCCTATTACCTTGAAAACATACAAGTTAATCGCAGCATCGCTCAGAATATTGACAGGATGTTTTTTACCCCCGGTGCTATACTCCACCTCGAATATGGCGACCTCTACCGATCTCTTTTTAACCGGGCAGAACGCCATATCGCCATTGTAGAAGCACTGGCGCAAAAATCGAAGGGTTTAAACCGAAAAGAATTGCTTGCAGCAGCAGGTTTATCCGATGGCGGCGGCGCATCATCTACCATTGACGAACTGGAACAATCCGGTTTTATCCGCCGCTATTTCCCTTTAGGAAAAACCAGGAGGGATGCCTTGTTCCAACTGATTGATCCATACACCTTATTTTACCTGACTTTCGTGAAAGATAGTAAAGCGGAAGGGCCGGGCGCATGGCTTGCCCAGTACAACAGCTCCCGCTGGAGGGCCTGGAGCGGCTACGCTTTTGAGTATATCTGCCGCTACCATATTGACAGCATTAAAAAACAGCTTGGCATCAGCGGTATTTATACCGAAGTATCTAATTGGCGCAGCCAAGGCGCCGAAAACGGAGCGCAAATTGATCTGCTGATCGACCGCAGTGACCGCGTTATCAATATCTGTGAAATAAAATTTTCGGTAAAACCTTTCAGCATTACAAAAGATTATGCCGACAATTTGCGCAAAAAATTATCTGTTTTCCGGTCTGAAACGGGTACAAACAAAACGCTGTTCCTGACCATGATTACGACATTTGGGCTACAGGCAAACGAACATTCTGCGCAAGTGGTGAATGATACATTGGATATGGGAGCATTATTTTTATAAAACTCCCTCAGCTACACACCAACCTATACCCCACCCCTTTCAGCGTCAAAATCTGCACCGCCATGTCCTCTTTCAAATAATCCCGCAGCCGGGTGATGTACACATCGAGGTTTCGGGAGTTGAAAAAAGAGTCGTTGTCCCATACCTGCAATAAAATGTCTTTGCGCTGTACCACTTCATTGGGCCGGGCGGCGAGTATTTCCAGGAGTTGTGTTTCGCGGTGCGAGAGTGTTCGGAAATCATTTTCCAGGTGTAATTCCTGCCGCAGGGGCGCAAAACGGTAGCGGCCCAGGCGAATCAGTCCGTCGGAAGGCTCCGGAGCGGCAGTACCCGTCATACGCAGCAGGTTCTGGATGCGCACGATCAGTTCCTCCTGGCTGAAAGGTTTGCGGATGTAGTCGTTGCCGCCGGACTCGAAGCCCTGCACGACATCCTGCGTCTGGTTTTTGGCCGTCAAAAAAATAATGGGCACCTGCGGATTTTGCTGCCGGATTTCCTGGCCGAGCGAAAACCCGTCGCGGTGCGGCAGCATCACGTCCAGCACACAAATGTCGGGCCTGAACTGCCCGAAAGCAGCCATCACTTCCCGGCCGTCAGCCACCAAATGCACTTCAAAATGGCGGCTTTCCAGGCTTTCCGTAACGATTTTACCCAAAAAGGGCTCATCTTCTACGTAGAGGACTTTTACTTTTTTCATAATGTGGCCGGTTTTTCAGCAGGCAAAACAATGGTAAAACAAGTACCCGCATTTTCCCGGCTTTCCACCGCAATGCTGCCGCCGTGCAGGCGCACCACGCCGGCCACATAACTCAGTCCCAGGCCGTGGCCTTTTACATCATGTACATCGCCCGTGGGTACGCGGAAAAACTTTTCAAAAATACGCTCCTGAAATGCCGGCGGAATGCCGATACCGTTGTCTTCCACCCGAAGCGACAATTGCTGGTTCTCATGTGTAATGCCGATCCTGATTTCGGGGTGTTGCGTGCTGTATTTCAGCGCATTATCCAGCAGGTTGTACACTACGCTGACCAGGTGCAGGCGGTCGCCTTTCAGCGCAAAAAAATTGCCTTCCGGCAAAAACTGCACCTGCGCACGGCATTTTTCGAATTGCAGGCGCATGGAATGCAGGATTTCTTCCACAAGTATTTTCAGGTCGATCGGTTCGCTGCGCAGTTCGGGTTCCTGTTTTTCAAACAGCGAAATGCGCAGCACTTTATCGACCAGCAGCGACAGGCGGTTGAGTTCCATGCCGGCAATGTCGAGGTATTCCTGCGTCCGCTGCGGGTTTTGCAGGGCGTCGAATTTTT
>JADLCC010000132.1 GCA_020847425.1 Saprospiraceae bacterium | reverse complement strand
CATTCAGCCGCCATTACCGTTAGAGACAACATTTCAGGCACACCCTGAATAAGATAAAACTTCATAGAAAGTTTGATTTGGTAAACGGCCCCGGCAAACGTGCCGGGGCCTATTTTTTACCTGGAAACTATTTTCGCAATGAATTGATCCAGATTGCGATTTTTTCAATGTCTTTTTTATGTACATGCTGCATCGGCGCCATGGGGGTGTAACCGGGCCAGTTTTCCGGTTTGGGGTTGTGTACCAAAGCCACGATCTGTGCTGTCGAGTACTTGCGTTTGGCTACTTCAGCGTAGGCAGGGCCGACGGAGCGTTCGTTGATTTTATGGCAGGCCGAACAGGTGTACTTGGTCAGCAAAGCAAGCGCTTCCTGTTCCGTTACCACTTTCGATTTGGGGGCCGCAGTTTTTGCAGGAGCGGCTTTGGCATCTTTTTTTGCCTCGCCTGTTGTTGTCGGCCTGGCTTCTTTCATTTGGTTGTCGGGCGTGTTGACTGCCATTCCCGGATCTGCAACATCTTCTTTTTCAGCAACTTTGGGTTTCAGGGCGACCAATGGGAAATCCGCTTTCGGGCCCTTCGGAATCGAATTGAGCGTGTAATATGCCGCAGGGTGCAACAAAGGCAGTTTTTCTCGCTCGGAAAGTACGCCTCCGGGCTTGATATCGTGTATCAGGCCGGCGCGAAGGCTGTCAACAACAATGCGGACCCGCATACCGTCGGCGCTGACTTTTGCGCCGCGTACTGCGTTTTCTTTATAGTCGACCATGGGGCTACCATACACCGGGTGGTATTTATAGGTATAACTGGTCACAGCATAATGGTCCACATTTTCAGCAGTTTTTTTGTCAACCGCTTGTGTGAATTCAATTTCAAAACCGTCGGGCATTGCACGGACCGCTTTCATTTCAAAAGGAACCTGACCCGCCCAGATTAATCTTTCCAGACCGTAGGGTTCTTTTCCAGTACTCCCCCATCCCCGATTGGTGCCGCCTACATACATGGCATTGTCGGTTCCCCAGCACATACGCAGTACACCCGAACGGAACCCGCTGCGGAAATCAAAAGAAGCACCCTGGTACTCGCCGTTCACTTTTTCCAGAAAAACGCGCGCGATTTTCGACATGCCCTGATCGCCCACCAGCACCTGGCCGGCAAAAGGACCAAAAGCACCTTTCGTATCGTCCGTGATAATTTCAGAAGTGGAAACACCCAAAACGCCATGTGGCAACCATACCGCCGGCGACTTGATCTGCTGGTCGGGGTAAATAGTGTGCCCCAACTCATATATGGTAGTCATCGGCTCCTCTTTGATGTATTCCGGCTTGGCATTTGGAGCATCCCGTGGGTCGACCTGTTTAAAAACAAGTTCCTGGCGCATTTTAACCGGCGATTCCGGCATACCGGCCCAGTTTAAGGAGGCCGGGTGGCCTACAAAATCGCCCTTTTCAACATGCGTCACAAACCCTGCGCCCATCCAGTCGCCCTGGTTATCGCCGTAAAAAAACTCGCCATCGACCGTTCCGATACCGCAGGGGGAGCGCATGCCGGCGGCATAGGGCTCCATATGGCCGTCTTCGCTAATTTTCATGGTCCAGCCGCGCCAGGGAACGATGGATTTGCCGGACCACCAGTCGGAATTGCCAAAACTGACATTCCCGGTCACCCAGAAACTGCCGTCGGCAGCGAGTTTGGGGCCAAAACTATACTCGTGGTAATGCCCGGATATGGGCCAGGCATAAACGGTTTCATACCGGTCCGCTGTGCCGTCGCCATTGCGGTCGATCAGTTTGGTGAGTTCGCCACGCTGCGCACAATACAGTTCCCCGTTTTTGCAGGCCAGACCAAGTATTTCATGCAGCCCGGAAGCGAAACGGCGGTAATTGGGCTTCACGGAACCCGCGTTTTCGATGATCCACACTTCGCCGCGGCGTGTGCTGACGGCGATGTTGCCGTTGGGCATCGTGCAGACGCCGCCGGCTTCCAGTACCACACCTTCCGGAATCGGCACCTTGACAATCCGGTAATACGTGTCTTCCGTCGGAAGAATGGGGCCCAGGGTATCCTGGGCGTTCAAACTACCGACAGTCGGCAGCCAAAATAAGAAAAGGAAAAATGAGCACTTCATTAGCGGGTATGTGTTTTAGTGGTTATCAATAACTAATAACGGATAACGACATTCTTACCAAAGAATACTGTAAACTACCTGGGTAGCCACGGGCACATACATCACGGATATATTGCCTGATTGTTCAATAACAGGTTTCATTCCTTCGGGCAATTGCACATAATATCGTTTGCCATCAACAAACCAGGTATTTTCCGCGGATTGTTCTATTTTTTCTCCAATGGCAAGGCGGCAGACATAAGATTGTCCAACAGGAATTTTGTCAAAAGTCAAAGTACGGGTAATCATTTTTCCATCGGTCACCTGCAGGTGATCCTGCACATCCATGCCAAAGCGCTGGAACCTGAAAGTGGGCAGCCCGGCAGCATCCAGGTCATATCCTTTGGGGGTGTACTGAGCCTCCGGTTCTGTAATGGAAGGTTTCAGAACAAACAAATCCACTTTTGCCACCACAGGTGATACATCATCGAAGGCCAGGATGGGGCCCTCGGGCCGGGAAGAACCATCGCCCCGGTTATCCCACATGGGAGAGGTATTTAAAAAATTGCCTTTCCACAGTTGTGCAACGGCCCCGTTATCGAGGTCGTAGGTGTAATGCAGTTGTGCCGGATCGCCAACCTGCACAGCGTGTACGATCCGTTT
>JADLCC010000131.1 GCA_020847425.1 Saprospiraceae bacterium | reverse complement strand
GTTTCCCCGCTACCTTTGCCGCAGGCAAAACCTACATCGCTACGGCCTCCGGCATTGTCGGCAACGGCACGACACCCTTCACCCTGATCGTCAACGACGCTGGCCGCGAAGCCGCAGCCGATCCGACTAAAGTTGATATTGGCTTTTGGCACGGCTCCACGAATGCGCCGGAAGTAGATGTGCAGTTGCCCGGTGGACCGGTCTTGTTTGACAACTTCTCGTATGGTGAATTTAGCGACTACCTCGAAGTCGCGCCCGGCCAGTATGTTTTGCAGGTAACGCCCGCCAACGACAACGGCGTGGTGGTACAGAGTTATTCGGCCAACCTGTCGGCATTGGCTGGCGAAGCCATCACGGTCTTTGCATCGGGTTTGCTGAGTGGCCAACCGGCTTTTGAAGTGTGGGTGGCTTTGGCGGATGGGACGACCTTCCCATTGCCGGTATTTGTCAGTGCCAATGAATTGACCGAAAAAGTAACAACGCTGAACATCATGCCCAATCCGGTCAGTGAGGTGCTACAGGTGCGTTTCCGCTTGTCGGAAACAGAAACCTTGCGTTTCCGGATTCGGGATGCCGCCGGTCGCTTGACGCAGGAAGGCGATTGGGGTTTGGTGCCGGCTGGAGAATTTGGGGAAACCCTGAATGTGGGCATGTTGCCAACAGGTATTTACCAGTTGGAAATTGTATCGGATCAGGGATTTGTGAATCGGAAGTTTGTGGTTCAGGATTAATAAAATAGTGTCAGAATTGTTGTTTTAGTGCCTGCCAGGCCATTTTCTCCCGGGAAGATGGCCTGGTGTGTTTTAAATAAAATGTATACTTTCACGGCCAAATCAGGCTGCAAATGACAGGTTTGCGCCCGGCAGCAGGTTTCAAATCTGCCTGATGAATACTCGCATTTAAAAATTAGCCTTATGAGCACATTGATCAAACTCGGCTTATTCCTGTTGGTAGGAATTTTAGTGTACAACCGGTTTTTCGGTACCAATGAAGAACAGCAACAATCGAAAGAGGTGTTTAAAAAAACCGGCGATGCGCTTGGCGCGGCCTGGAATATGTTGAAATCTGAAAAACAAAAATTTGACGGCGGCAAATACGACAAGGTCCTGGACCAACTCGGAAGCGCCTACCGGGCGGTGCGTTCCCGGGCGCAGTATGTGGACGAAAAAGTGTTGCAGCGGCTCGACGACCTGGAACGCCGGAAAGCCTCGCTGGAGGAACAACTGGATTCCATTCAGGATGCCGACGCTGCGCCCTCCCCTCCCCCGACGAAAAAAGGGGCCAAAGCCGATGCAAAAGCGGAACAAATTAAAGCAGGCAAGGCCGCCGACCAGCAACGCCGCAAGGAGGCTTTGCAGCGGGAGTTGGACGAATTGATGAAAGACACGGACCAGTTGCTGAAAGAAGCCCAGGAAAAATAGTTGGACAGCAGGATGGGTCGGTTGCCGGTTATTTTGCCGGAGAAAACTGGCCTTGAGCCAACACCGTGACCGATTTTCCGCGAAAAGTTTCATCTTCGCGCCGTTTTTCAATCCCTGTTCCGACCTATGTTTGAATTTCTAGAGCAATTGTTTGGCACCGATGTCCAAAGTGCGGCAATTATCGTTTTTAACCTCATCATCATTGAGAGCCTGCTTTCGGTAGATAATGCGGCTGTTTTGGCTACCATGGTCATGGATTTGCCCAAAGAACAACGCGCCCGGGCCCTGCGCTACGGGATCATCGGCGCCTATGCGTTTCGGGGGCTTTGCCTGATTTTTGTTGCTCAACTGATAAAAATCTGGTGGCTAAAACCCTTGGGGGGCTTGTATTTGCTCTACCTGGCGTATGATTTTTTCCAAAGCAAATCGACCCCAAAAACAGAAGATGACACGCTCAACAAACAGGAAAAGTGGTTCTACCGGGTCACCCTGGGCTGGATGGGCACTTTTTGGGCAACTGTGGTGGCGGTGGAAATCATGGACCTGGCCTTCTCTCTGGACAATGTCTTTGCCGCTGTGGCTTTCACCGACAATATTTACCTCATCTGCACGGGCGTGTTTATCGGCATCCTGGCGATGCGCTTTGTGGCCCAATGGTTTGTCCGCTTGCTCGAACGGCACCCGTTTTTGGAATACAGCGCCTTTGCGGTGATCGGGGTGTTGGGCCTGAAACTGTTGCTGTCGCTGCCCTGTCATTTCTGCAAAGACGAAGCCTGGGCGAAAGTGATTGAGAGCGAAACTGCCGACCTGATTGTGTCCTTAGTGACGGCGGGGTTCTTTTTTGTGCCTTTGCTCACGACGCGCCTGTTCAATTGGCCAAAAAGCCAGCCCGCGCCAACAGAATGGCCCTCTGACGACGAGCGCCGCCTGGATTAGCGGCTGTTGTTTTCCCAGAATTTACTTTGCTAACACCACACTATGGTCCACTTTAGTCGGCATATTTTACCCAATGGTTTGCGCGTTTTGATCCATGAAGACCGGAATACACCCCTGGTGGCCGTCAACACCCTGTACTTTGTAGGTTCCCGCGACGAGCGCGACGACAAAACCGGGTTTGCACACCTGTTTGAGCACCTGATGTTTGCCGGCAGCCGGAATGTGCCAGATTTTGATGAGCCCCTGCAACGGGCCGGTGGCGAGAACAACGCCTACACCACCAACGACTACACAACGTTTTACGAAATACTGCCGGCCAACAACCTTGAAACCGCGCTTTGGCTCGAAGCCGACCGGATGGCCGCGCTCAGCATCACGAAAAAATCATTGCAGGTACAACGGCGGGTGGTCGTGGAGGAATTCAAGGAAACCTGCCTGAACGAGCCTTATGGCGATGCCTGGCACCACCTTTCGGAATTGATGTTTCAAGTGCACCCGTACCGCTGGCCGGTGATCGGGCTGTTGCCGGAGCACGTAGAAAATGCGACCATCGAAGATGTGCGCGCTTTTTACCAGCAATGGTACGGGCCGAACAACGCCGTGCTGAGCATTGCGGGCAATGTGCGCCCGGAGGAGGTGCTGTCCCTCGTAGACAAATGGTTTGGCGGCATACCGTCTCGCCAGGTGCCGCTCCGGAACCTGCCGGCCGAACCCGCGCAGGATGCCCTGCGTGAGCGACTGGTGTTGGCCGATGTGCCGGTACCGGCGGTTTACCTGGCCTTCCGGATGCCCGCGCGCATCGATGCGGATTTTTATGCTGTCGACTTGCTCACTGACGTGCTGGCCCAGGGGCAGTCGTCGAGGTTGTTCCGGCGTTTGGTCAAAGAAAAACAATTGTTCTCGCAGATTGACGCCTACGTAACGGCCAACCTGGACCCGGGCCTCCTGGTCGTGGAGGGCAAACCGGCCGAAGGCATCCACATGGAGGAGGCCCTGGCGGGCATTTGGGAGGAGTTGAACGAGTTGGCGCGGCAGCCGATTGAGGAACGGGAATTGGCTAAAATTCAGCACCGGTTCGAAAGCACGGTGGTTTTTTCGGAGACCAGTGCGCTGAACAAGGCCCAGAACCTGGCGTTTTACGAGATTTTGAAAAATGCGGAACTGATGAACGAGGAGATTGGGATTTACCTGTCCGTCACGCCGGAGGATCTCCTGCAATCGGCCCGGCGCTTGTTCCGGCCCGACAATGCTGCGGTGCTGGTGTACCAGCCCAAAGGCTGAGCGGCCACTGAAGGAACAAGGACATAAAATAGGGGTCATTGAACAGTTCAATGACCCCTTTTTTATGTTTGGCGCGCGCCTCGGATCAGAAAATAATCCGCAGGAAATAAAACAAGATGGAGGAAACCAGGAAGGTCACCGGCAGGGTCAGAATCCAGGCGATAGCGATATTGGTGATGGTTTTTTTCTGCAAATTTTTGATACCACCCGAAGCGACCATGGTGCCGGCGATACCGGAAGAAAGGACGTGGGTAGTGCTGACCGGCAGGCCGAAAGCGGTGCTGACCCCGATGGTTGCGGCGGCACAAATTTCTGCGCTGGCGCCTTGGGCGTAGGTCAGGTGCGATTTTCCGATCTTTTCGCCGATGGTTACCACGATCCGTTTCCAGCCGATCATGGTGCCGATGCCCAGGCAGAGCGAGATGAGCAAGATCGCCCAGTACGGGGCAAATTCGTAGGACTGCCGGAGTTCCTTGATGGCATGTTTGACCGGCCCGATAGCCTGGGTGGGGATAATGCCGGTTTTCAGGTCGGCTTCCACCCCTTTCACGAGGGCTTGCGCTTTTTTGCGGAGTTTGAACAACTGGGCCTTGTCCTGCAGGTTGACGCTGTCGAGAGCCGTAGCCAGTTGGCCGGCTTCGGTAGCCAGGGCGCGGATGTGTTCGGCGTAATCGCCGGCGTTGGCCTGGTTCAGGTTTTGTTCAATTTGCCGGGCGGCAGTTTTGAACGAATCGATCGGCAGCATCTGGTTGAACGCAAACTGCATGGGCATAAAAGCGATCAGCACGACCAGCATCAGGCCTACGCCTTTTTGGCCGTCGTTGGAGCCGTGAAAAAAACTAACCAGCGTACAGGTGGTCACCAGAATGGCCCGAATCCACATGGGCGGGGCCTTTTTCAGGTTGGGTTCTTCAAAAATGACTTTGCGTTTTTTGACTGCCGAGCGCAAAATATACATGAGCAGGATGGCCAGGCTAAAGCCAAACAGGGGCGACACCAGCAAGGACAAGCCGATTTCGCTGGCTTTGCCCCAGTTAGGGCCGCTGCCGCCGTGGATAGACCAGAAGGCAAAACCGGCGCCCAGCAAGGAGCCGATGAGGGTATGCGAACTGGAACAAGGAATGCCCAGGTACCAGGTACCCAGGTTCCAACTAATGGCGGCCAGCAGAATAGCCAGCACCATCGCGATATTTTCTCCCAGGGGCTGCGCCATCAAATCGTTCAGCGGGATGAGTTTGATAATCCCCATCGCCACAGCGATGCCACCCAGGATGACGCCCAGAAAATTCCAGATACCCGACCAGATAACGGCATGAACGGGTTTTAAGGCATTGGTGTACATGACGGTGGCTACCGCGTTGGCGGTATCATGAAAACCGTTGATTGCCTCAAACAGGCAAACAGCCACCAAACACAGCACGAACAGAAACGAGGCGGAGGTGGAAAGTTCGGAAATAAAGCCCAAAAGCATAGATACAGAAGTACTCCGGTTAGGAAAGGTAAAGGTCACAGACGGTTAAAACACGGATTAAAAGTAAAGCGACCAGGGCAAGCCCTTAGGAAGCGCCCTGAATTCGGGGGCAAAAGTACAGCGCTTATTGAGCCGTTTTTCAAGCCAATGTTAAGTCAATATTAATTTTTCAGGCCAATACCCTTGCCATCCCTCGTTTTTACCCTTCACTTTCCAAAACAGGCAACAACACTTCAACGCGCGTGCCGCTCCGGCTTCCGGCCGACTTTTCACCGATATCTGTGATTTTGACAAACTGGCTGCCCGGATTTTTGCGCAACTGGTGCAGGAGGCTGAGCCGTTCGCGGGTGATTTCCATGCCCCGGGAGCGGTGCGATTGGTAGGCCGGTTGGGCGCTTTGTTTTTCCTTGCCTTTGTTGAACCCGACGCCGTCGTCTTCGATGACGCAGAGCAGCATCCGCTCGTCGTCCGACAAATGAAATTCGATGCGCAACGTTCCTTCCTGGCGGGGCCGCAAGCCGTGTTCGATGGCGTTTTCCACAAAAGGCTGCACGATCATGGTCGGGATGAGCAGCTCGGAGGTATCGACGCCGGGCGGCAGTACGACCTGGTATTGCAGGCGGTCGCGGAAGCGGAGTTTGCGGTTCAGGTCGAGGTAGCGGTTGAGGAATTCCACCTCTTGTTCCAGGGTCACTTCTTCCAGGTCAGAATATTCCAGCGTATGCCGCATCAGTTTAGCGAACCGGGCCAGGTAGGTTTCGGCCTCGTCGTTGCGGCCGGAGGTGATGAGGCCCTGGATGGCGTTGAGGGCGTTGAACAAAAAATGCGGGTTCATTTGAGCCCGGAGGGCGCGCAACTGGAGGCTGGCGACGCGCAGTTTGGCCATCTGGGCTTCCTGCCGGCTGCGTTCCAGGTTGTGCCGGGCTTCTATTTCCTGGCGTTCGCGGTCGCGCACCTGGTTGTAGTGGCGTTCGGTCAGTTCGGTGGCCTGGTGTTGCCATTGGTAGGCGCGCTGATAGTCGGCCCGGCGTTCGCACAATTGGGCGAGGGCCTGGCTGATCTGGGCCAGGTGGTTCAGGTCCTGGCCTTCCTGGCCGCTGGCAAATGCTTGTTCGAAGTGTTGTTCGGCTTGTTCCAGTTGGTCGAGTTGCCAGAGCAATTCGGCACGCCAGCCTTGTATTTTGGATAAATTGGTAAAATCCGAGGGTTTGGAAGGGTTGGAAAACTGGGCGGTGGCTTCGTCGAACAAGCCAGCAGCCCGCTGGTTGTCGCTGGCCAGCAGGGCCAGGATACCCAGGTTGGCCAGGGCATGGGCTTTGGCTTCCGATTCCTGCTCCTCTGCAAACTGGAGTACATTTTCAAAGCACTCGCTGGCGTGTTCCGTGTCGTTTTGGGCCAGCGCTGCCCGTCCGGCATTGAGGTAGTGCCAGGGGAGCCGGGGCCGCAACTGGTGCATTTCCACGAGGGGTAGCACGCGCAAATAGGCGTCTACGCTGTTGTCTTTTTCATCCAGGCGTTCGTACAAATCGCCCAGGCCGCTGATGACCAGCGTGAGGATGTAAAAATCTTTGAGCGAGGCCTGGTCGCCGAGGCTGATGAGGCCGCGTTCGGCATCTTGCAGGCAGTGCAGGGCTTGGCGGTGGTTGCCCAGGTGCAGGTACAAAAACCCTTCGCGGCAGGCCAGGAAGGCGCGCAGGTTGGGGGCTTCGAGGTTGCCAAGGTAGCGGCGGGCGCGGTCGAGGCACTGCTGTACAGCGGGCCAATCGCGCCGGTTGAGTTGCACAGCAGCCATATCCAGCCAGATTTCGGCCAGGGGCAAGGGGTCCAGCAGGCTTTCGAGGATGCTGGTAGCCAGGGTGTATTGTTCCAGCGACTGGTCGAGGTGCCGCCACTGGTTTTCCAAAAATGCGCGGTTCCGGTGGTAGGCCAGGCGAATGTCGAACGGCAGGCGCGGGTGCAGGGCCGTTGCCAGTTCGGTCATCACGACCCGTGCTTTGTCGAAATCAGTAAACGCCCAACGGGCCAAATCGTCGCAGAGGCGGCGCAAGTGGGCAATATCGGCGGGCTGAACGGATGGCGTATCGGATAGCATGCAGTGGGTGGCATCCCTGGGTGGTGGAATTGACGAAAACGACTTGCTTTCCCAATCTTTTCCTGCCACCCCGGCATACAAAGGTATCAATGATTTTTGCGACTTTGCGCAGCAAAAAAATAACGGCCTGTGAAACAACGAATTTCTCTATTTGTGTTGGTTTGCCTGTTCCAGGCAACTTGTCAAAACCCTGCATCTACACCTATGTCGGATCCTGTACATCCCTCTGTGTTTCAACCCGAAGCCTATTCGGCTCCACACCCGGAAAAGAAACCGAAAGAACTGAAAGACCCGGGCGGCGAAGTCCGGATCGACGATTACTATTGGCTCAACGAGCGCGACAACCCGGCTGTGGTGGCCTACCTGGAAGCCGAAAACCGCTATGCCGACTCCGTGCTGCTGCCCGTGGCCGATCTCCAGGAATCGCTGTTTGCCGAAATGAAAGCCCGGATCAAACAGGACGACAACAGCGTGCCCTACCTGAAAAACGGCTATTGGTACTATACCCGCTTTGAAACGGGCAAGGAATACCCGCTGTATTGCCGGAAAAAAGGAAGTACCGACGCGCCGGAAGAGATCCTGCTCGACGTGAACCAGTTGGCCGAAGGCCACCCGTACTGCCTGGTAGAAACCATGGAAGTGAGCCCCGACAACCGCTTGTTGTTCTATATGGTCGACTTCAGCGGCCGCAACCTCTTTACCGGCCAGATCAAGGACCTGCAAAATGGCCGTTTGCTCGACGACACCTTCACCGGCGTGCTCGCCGGCGGCGCTGCCTGGGCCAACAACAACCAATTCCTCTTTTTTGAAACCAAAGACCCGGTGACGCTGCGCACAGATAAAATCTGGCGGCACCACATTGGCTCCAAAGCCGCCGCCGATGCAATGGTTTTTGAAGAAAAAGATGAAACGCTCTATCTGTACCTGTCCAAATCCAAATCGGAGCAGTTTATTTTCCTGAACCACGGCTATACCGACAACCTCGAAACCCATTTCCTGGATGCCGACGACCCCATGGGAACGTTCACCGTCATCCGGCCGCGTGAGAAAGGATTTTACTATACTGTGGAGCACCTGGGCGATCAGTTTTTAATCCGCACCAACTGGAATGCGCGCAATTTCCGGCTGATGCAGGCGCCGGTGACCGACCCTTCGCCCGCCAACTGGAAAGAAGTGCTCCCACACCGCACCGATGTGTTGCTCGACAGCATCGAAGTGTTCAAAGAGTACCTGGTGGTGTTTGAACGCAAAGGCGGCCTCAAACAGGTGCGTGTGATCCATTGGGCCGACAAAGCCGAGCATTACCTGGATTTTGGCGAACCGACCTACACCGCCGGACCGGATGTCAATGCCGAATACGACAGCCGCGTCCTGCGCTACCGGTTTTCTTCCCTGAAAACGCCGGGCTCCATTTTTGACTACGATATGGACACCCGGCAGAAAAAACTGCGCAAGACCAATCCGGTGTTGGGTGGTTTTACGTCCGAGGCCTACGAAACGGAGTTTGTATGGGCAACGGCCCGCGACGGCGTCAAGGTACCGGTCTCGCTGGTGTACAAAAAAGGCCTGAACCGGGATGGCAATGCGCCTTGCTTTCTGGTGGGCTACGGCTCCTATGGCTTTTCCTACGATCCCGATTTTAACCGCGAGGTGCTCAGTTTGCTCGACCGGGGTTTTGTGTACGCCATTGCCCACATCCGGGGTGGCATGGAAATGGGCTATGGCTGGTACGACGACGGCAAAATGCTCAACAAGATGCACACCTTCACCGATTTTATTGATTGCGCCGCTATGCTCTGTTCGGCCAAGTATACGCGGGCAGACCGGCTCTTCGCCAGCGGCCGTTCGGCGGGAGGCTTGCTGATGGGTGCAGTGGCCAATATGGCGCCGCAACAATTCAAAGGCATCATTTCCGGGGTACCGTTTGTAGATGTGCTGACCACCATGAGCGATGCCAGCATTCCGCTCACCACCGGCGAATACACCGAATGGGGCAATCCGGCCAATCCGGCTGAATACGCCTACATGAAACAATACTCGCCGTACGACAATGTAAAAGCGCAGGGTTACCCCAACTTATTGGTGCTCACCTCCTTTTCCGATTCCCAGGTGCAGTATTTTGAGCCAGCCAAATGGGTCGCCAAATTGCGGGATCTGAAAACGGACAAAAATCCCTTGTTGTTTAAAACCAACATGACCGGTTCGCACGGCGGCTCCTCCGGGCGTTTCGAGCGGCTGCGGGAGCGGGCACTCGAATACAGTTGGATGATGGGGTTGATGGGGATGGTACCGGAAAAGGTGAAACAATAGTGCTTTTTACCAGCAACGATTATTTTTATAAAAAAAGGGTGGCTCTCCAATAGAGAACCACCCTTTTTTTATACAACTATGTACGCGCTTAATTGGCGCCGATCAGGCTTTTGTGTTCGCCTTTTTGTTTGATCTGGGCGAACGCGTCGAAGCCGCAATCCAGAAAGGCGCGGTATTCTTCCACATCGGGCGTATAGCCGCGCGGCTCGTTCAGCAGGGTTTTGCCGTCGTTGTGCATGAGGGCATACCAGGGTTGCGAATTCCGGCTGAAGTTGTTGATTTGGAAACTGCTCCATTTGTCGCCGATGGTCCGCATTTTTTCGTTGGTATGCGGGTCCAGCAGGTATTTGAATTTGTTGTCGGGAAACAGGCGGGCCTGGTCGTCGACGTACAGCGACACCACCACGTAGTTGTTGCGCAGGTGTTGGAGGATTTCCGGTTTGTTCCACACGGTTTCTTCCATTTTGCGGCAATTGACACAGCCGTAGCCGGTGAAATCGACAAACAGGGGTTTGTTTTCCAGTTGGGCGACTTTCAGGGCTTCGTCGAAATCGTGGTAGCAATCGAGGCCATGCGGACATTCGATCGGGCGGAAAAAATTATAGTGCACCGGGGGTGCGATGCCGCTCAGGAGCGACAGCGATTTGTAGTTGTAGAGGCCGTCGGCCAGGTAGCCGGCAAACAGCAGCGAGAGCGCCCCTACGGCGATTCGGGATAAGCCCGGTTTGCCAGAGGCGCCTTTCAGTTTGGGCAACAACCCGAACTGGTACAAGCCCAGCAGCAGCGCGCACACGAACCACAGGCCGATGAACAATTCGAACTTGAGGAAACCCCAGTGCCGCACCATATCGGCCGTGCTCAGGAATTTGAAAGCCAGGGCCAGTTCGACGAAGCCGAGTGTGACTTTTACATTGTCCATCCAGTTGCCGGATTTGGGCAGGCTCTGGAGCCAGCCCGGAAACATAGCAAAAAGTCCGAAGGGCAGGGCCAGGGCGAGTCCGAAGCCGGTCATACCCACCAGTGGGCGCGCCGGGATAATACCGAACAGGGCCGAGCCGGCATTGACCTTGGCCGTTTCCACCAGCAGGGTTCCTACAATGGGGCCCGTACAGGAAAAGGAGACCAGCGCCAGGGTGAAGGCCATAAAAAAGATGCCCAGCATGCCGCCTTTGTCGGCCATTTGGTCGCTTTGGTTGACCCAAGAGGAGGGCAGCGTAATTTCGAACAAGCCGAAAAACGAGAGCGCGAAGATGACGAACACCGTGAAAAAGAGCAGGTTGAAGTACATATCCGTACTCATTTCATTCAGGATGGTGGGGCCAAAAAGCGAGGTCAGCAGGATACCGATGCCCACATAGATCAGCACGATACTGGAACTATACCACAGGGCGTTGCGCAGGCCGGTGGCGCGGTCTTTGGAGCGTTTGGTAAAAAAACTCACCGTCAGCGGGATCATCGGGAACACACAGGGCGTCAGCAGGGCCACGAGGCCGCCCAGGAATCCGGCCATAAAGACCCACCAGAGCGAGCCGCTTTCTTTGACGGGGGCCGAGCAGGAATTGACAAACTGAGCGGAATTGATCTCGCGTTTGCTGTCGAAAAAGCCTTGAAAATTCTTGTCTGCGGGGGCGGCGGGTTGGTTGCCGGCGGGCACGGGTGCCGTGGCTACGGCGCCGGAATCTACCGGCGCGGGCGCTTGGCCCGTATCGCCGCCATTGGTGGCAGGAGTGGCGGGTTTGGGTTGCTCTGTGGGGCTTGGCGCTGGGGTGTTTGCACCGGCGGCAGCGGGCAGGGCGACAGTGAAATCGACATCTTTGGGCGGCAGGCACATTTCATCGTTGCAGACCATGTAGCTCAGGTAGCCCGTCACGGGTTTGCTGGCATCCAGGACTTGCACCCGTTGGGTAAAGATGGCTTTGTGTTTGAATTTGGTGAGGTTCATGCCGAATACATTGTCGTATTTGGTGAACTTCTCGCCGCTTTCTTTGGCTTTGCCGACGAGTTTGAAATGCGGGCCTTCTTCGAAGGTAAAGGAGGTAGGCACGGGGCCGTCTTCGCTTTCCAGGAACTGAGAGTAGGTGGTCCAGCCCTCTTCGATCGCAGCGGTAAAGATCAGGTCAGCCTGACCGTTGCCGGCATCCTTGGCGGCGAAGGACCATTTGACGGGGTTTTGAGCGAATAAACTTGTCGCCAGCGACAAGGCGAGCAGGGGTAAAAAAAGTAGGCGCATAACGTTGCTTTTCAAAATTCGACTGCAAAGTAAAGGCATTTTCACGCGGGGTTAACGTGAAAAAGGGCTTTAAAAGAACTTTAACCGCCTAAAGTGTCCGGAGCATGCTATTTTAAGTGGGTACGGGAGGGTTTGTTAAAACCTTAACGGGATGGGTTAGGCGAGCATACCGGCCGGCATGGTCTATAGGCCCGCCCAATCGGCTACTTGTACAATCAGCGACCCGATTCTGGCAACAGCGTACCGTTCAGAAATAGGAACTGGCCGGGCTCTTTACCACTCTCCGATTACCTCGACCATTCCTTTTTCTGTCACTATGGCCGACAGCGTTTTTTTGCCCAATTCCTTGGGTTTCACGGCATTGAGCCGCAGCTCGTATTCGCCCGGTTCCAGTGTGAAGGTTTTGGGGTTGGAACTGGTGGCTTGGTAGGTCCTGCCACTGGCTACGTTTATCCCTCCTTTTTTGGAATAAATGCCGACGGTGGCGTCTACTAACGCGGCGCCTTGCCGCGCACCCACTTTCAGTTCGCCGGACTTATAATCCTGTGAAAGAGAAATACTTGCACCGCTTGCCAAGACCTGCTGTTTTATACTGATCACGGGCTTGTTCTCGATCTCTACGGAGCTGATCTGCACATCGTACACCCCGGGTGGCACTTGAAAGCGCACCGGATTGTTGGCCGCATTGGTGTAGGAGCGGGTTTGTGTGGCCACTTCTTTGGTGCCTGCCTTATACAGGATCACCACCGCATCGGACAGGGCGCCGTTGCGGGTGACGCGGATTTCGAAACTGCCTTTCGCAAAGTCCGCTTCCCTGCGCAGCGTATCGTGCGGGGCAACAAGGAGGTTTTCCAACACCTGCACCGGTTTCCCGTCGAGGGTGATGGCCGTCACTTCTGCCCGATACAGGCCGGCGGGGAGCAACAGGACGCGGGGGTTGGTCTCGGGGCCGGTATAGGTTCTGCCGAATGCGGTTTCGCGGGTTTCGCCGTTTTTGAACACCTTGACGGTTGCGTCCACTGGTTTACCTTCCAGCGTCACCTTCACCGAGAGGTAGCCGCCGTCGGTGACGGGCGGTTGCAGGGTTTGGTTCAGGGCATGGCTCAGTTCATTGGCGTTGTTGGCGGGCAGGTACTGGCCGCCGCCCGCTTGGGCAATGCACTCCAGTGTGGAGATGTCCTGTTCTTCGATGCCGAAGCCGACGACATGCAACATGATTTTCGCGTCCTTCGTTCTGGCCTGTCGCACGAGTTCGCAGGCGTCGCCGTCGCAGGTTTCCAGCCCATCGCTGACGAGGATGATGCTAACGGGCTGCGTTTCGCTGTGCAGGAGCGCCAGCGCATGGGCGATGGACTTGGCAACGGGGGTTTTGCCTTGCGGGTTGATGGCATTAATTTGGGCCTGGAAACCCGTTTTGTCCAATGGCGCCAGCGTCACGAGCGTCTCGATGTCGTCGCAGTCACTTTTTCGGCGGTGGCCGTAGGCAATCAGGCCCGCCCGGGCATCGGCAGGCAGCTGTTGTACGAGGTCGTTCAGCACAGATTTGGCGACGGCAATTTTGTGTTCCCCGTCCAACTTTTGCCACATGGAGCCGGAAGCGTCGAGGATGAACAGGTATTGTCTGGGAGTCGTGGTTTGGGCGAAAAGACTGGTATGGAGCACCAATGCCAGGAAAAAAAGGAGGAATCGTTTCATTTTCTTTGATTTTAACCTTAAAAATAAGGTAAAATGTATTTAGTTCCAACTCCTTTGATGAGATAACAGGGGGCATGTTGCTCGATGATGGCGGTGCAATTTGCAGTATGCGCAAAGCCATGGGAAGTTACCGGGCTTGGGTACAATGCGATCTCAAGTGCTGTGGTTGACTTCTAGAAAATGATTTTGTGCAGTACGAACACGCTCAACTTATTTATCGTGAACTCGTAGAACATTATGAAAAAAGGGACAATATGCAACCGTTTAAGCAAGCAAGCAGGTCTTTTGGCCACGCAAATGCGGCACCTCTTGAAAAGAATCGGTATAGCAGTAAATATTCGGATCAAGCCTGGGAGGAGTTATAAATACTTCTTATTTTTATTGTTTTGGATTTTGGAATTACACGCTGTCAAATCTCAAACTATTTCGTTTTCCAACGAATCTATTTCTGTGGAAGCAGACTTTGGATTAATAGATAGTAACCAGATATGCCTTTCTGCTTTTCTTAAAAACACGAATACAGATACAATTTGGCTTGCAACTAACAGCTCGTATATACTAGAAGACAACGGCAACATAATGCTATATTTTGGGTGGGATCAAAAAAATCCTCATGAGATTTTTGAGGCATCTCCTTTGCTTCCCGGAGACGAACTTTTCCTTAGTTGCAGTTTTGAAAAAAGAGAATACATGAGCATTCATATTTTATGTAGTTATATTAATGATTATAGATGCTTAACAAACAAATACATTTCAGGAAATTGGCATTTGATTTGTGGAAAATGGGCGGAGTTTGTGGCAACTAAATTGTGAAAATTGGCTTTAAAAAAGCACTACTATACCCGATGAAAGTGCATTGTGAAAAATTTATAGTGCAAGTTACTGATTTTCAGCCGTTTCCTTTCGCAAACCTCAGGCTTTCAAGTATAGTATTCAATCTGATGGAAGTTTTCAAATTGCACTAAGGAAAACGGGGCAAGTTGTGTTTAGTAAAATGGGTAAAAAGAAAAAATAAAATTTTGTAGAAATGAAAAATATGCTTTTAGAAGTTGTTGCTTTTGTAAATAAGGACTTTCCGGAGGCAATTATAAATATTGCTATTGATTATAATTCAGCAGATATATTTATCGATTGCTTAACTGATAAAAATTGGGAAGTCACATTAGATGTTAGGCCTTTTGGTGTGAGGATCGGAAAGATTGACAAATCAATAGAGGTAGGAGATTTTTCACACTTTGAATATTCTTTCTCTGATATTATAGAAGTTAAAAAATTCTTGCTTAACTGTAAAAATAAAGGGGAGTTTGGAATGAATGTTTAAAGATAGGGTAGTTATGTTTTACTTTATGAAACATCTTGCATTAATATAACCACAATTGTCTTTGTACTCGCGTTGAAGCGCCCAAAGGCGTTTAATTACTGATATTACGCACAGAATTGATCTAACTGCTTGCTCGAAGCATATAAAGGAGTTAGGCCGTTTACTGGTGAAAAAACCTACTCTAACACAATAAATGTAAAAAATTAAAATGAATTTATTAAATTTTAATAATACTTATAAATTTATATATCATGTGTGCTGTTTTATGTTTATTTTTAGCGCATTTAATTGTAAAAAAATGAATAACGAACAACAAAACTGGCAGAAATTTTATTATCATTATTGGAATAAAGACAAAGTTGAAAAAGACACTTTTCAGCGGTTAACACTAAGTGAATCTCTTAATGTTATTGGAGTTTTGACCTATTATGGCGTTGACATAAAGATTAAATCAGGGGATATTTTCATCCCTGATGCTCTTTTTCATGACACTATGTTTATATATAGCATTTCACAAAAAAGTTTGGATAGTTCATGGCTATCAACTCATGTTTGGGTCAAATAAATACAATAGAATTGTTACTACGTAAAAAATTGAATATCAATGTTTGTGTTTTTGCATGAAATCAGGCTTTTATGGCGACTAGGGCGCGTCTGAAAAGTACTTGTTGATCAAAATACGAGCAAAAGCGAATTGAACCAAGGCAAGAAATGCTTCTGCCAGTTTCGCAAAACGAGTAGCAAAACGGCGCACTCTTTTAATCGGTTTATCAAGCGTTCGATCATATTACGTTGTTTATATGTTAGTTCATTGAATCTATGATGCGACCTTTTTGGCGGCTATTATGATCTTTAGGAAGGTTTTTCTCTGGAATTAGTGCCTTTTTGCACCGGCTTAGAAGGTATTTTCGAATCGGCTAGCCCACACGAAGTAACCTTGATCGATCCCACACTTGAATCGCGATTTGTTGAACCTGTACCTGAAAAACTTATTGGCGATAAAGCGTATGATAGTGATGGTTTGGATGAACATCTGAAACAGGATTATGAAACAGAAATGATTGCGCCTCACCGCGCCAACAGATGTAAACCTAAAACCCAGGACGGCCGAAAATTGCGCAGATACCGCAAACGTTGGAAGGTGGAACGGCTCTTTGCTTGGATTCAGAATTTCAGAAGGTGCGTTATCCGACATGAATATTACTTGATCAATTTTGAAGGCTTTTTGAAACTTGCTTGTATCATCATTCTATCAAGACAGTTTTGAGATGGCTTCTAGAAAAGCCGATGCCGCAAGGTGGACATCAGAAACCGTCTGAAAACCCCTTGCGGGCGATAAGGCGCATCTTTTGCCATCATACGGCAGCTGTTTTTTCGGCAATAGGTCATGGCTATTCCCTCAAAAACGAGCCTTGTCTGATACCAAAACCTACACCTTCTCGCCTC
>JADLCC010000130.1 GCA_020847425.1 Saprospiraceae bacterium | reverse complement strand
TCAGTTCCCTTTCCTGGATTTCAGTACGGCTGAAAAACGAAAATTCTTTTGCCGGGAGGAACTTCGCCTGAACCGCCGCCTCGCCCCGGATATGTACCTGGATGTGCTGCCGGTTTACCTGACCGACGACGGCGTTCCTGCCATTAGCCAAAATGTGCATGAAGGTATGCCGCTGGATTATGCGGTCTGGATGAAAAGGATGGACAACAGCCGCCAGATGGACCTGTTGTTGCGCCAAAATGCTGTTTCCGTCAATGATATGGCGGAAATGGCCCGGATGCTTGCCCGTTTTCACCGTACAGCAGTGATGCCGCGCAGTAGCGTTTCTTACAAGCCGGGAGACAACCGCGCAGATTTTGACGATCTGTTTCTACTGAACGGCGTATGCGCTCAACTTATGGGCCTGCCGGCTATCGACATACTCGAAGGCTGGCGCCAAAAGGTAGCGGCGTTTTTAGAGCGGCACGAAACAAGGCTGCACGAACGGGCTCTCAACGGTTTTTGGGTGGACGGGCATGGCGATCTGCATGCGCGCAATATTTTCCTGCTGCCGGAAGGCCCGGTGGTGTTCGACTGTATTGAATTCAATCCGCATTTCCGGCAGCTGGATATCCTCAACGAGCTCGCCTTTTTGTGCATGGACCTGGACGCAGGCGACCACCACGAACTGGCGGAAACATTTATGGAAAAATACGGTCAACTCTGGCGCTGCATCGAATGCCCCGAAGACGAACAATTGTTCCTGTATTTCAAAGCCTACCGGGCCAATGTGCGCCTGAAAGTGGCGCTGCAGGAACTGGAACAACACCGGAAGGCCGAGCTGGAAGCAACGGCCCGCCGGTATTGGGATTTGTTGGGGCGGTATCTGAAGCAGTTGGTGTGAGCGCTATCACACTACCAGAGGTGGGACGAGACCTATAAGGTTTCTGAAACCTTATAGGTCTGGATGTTGGAAAAAATGTCCAGTTGTATGGAGCGCTATTCTTTTTTCTCCAGAAAGGAACGGATCATTTCATTGGCGATAACCGACCGTTCGATGTGTACCTCATGCCCGGCATCGGATAAAATGGACAAGGAACTTTTGGGAATTGACCGGTACAAATACACCTGGTGCTCCGTTTTGATCATATCGTGGTCGCCGGCCATCAGCAGCGTCGGGCAACTGATTTTTTGAAGATCTGCCTCTTTCAGGTCCGGTTCTGTCAGAAACAGTTTTTGCATCTGCGCCACATAATCCTGTAGCCGTTCGGGTTGCGGGTGTTCTTTAAATACCGACCTGGCGTAGGCCGTCATTTTCACTTCATCCCATCCCCTTACCCATTCAATGGTTTCCGGATACAAGGCATCTGCCGTAGCATTGGCGCCGATCATAACCAGTTTTTTTACTATTCCAGGGTGCTGCATAGCCAGCATGGCGCCGATAATTGCGCCATCGCTAAACCCGACGATGTCTATGCTGTCCAGTTTGAGTTGCCGCAAAACGGCATACGTGTCATCGGTAAACAACTGGTAACTGAGTTTTTTATCGTCGAATTCGGATTTCCCATGCCCCCGCGTATGAAAAGTTATCACCCGGTTGGTTTGGGCAAATACTTCCAGTTGGTTGGTAAAATGCGCTTCACTGTCGCCCAGCCCGCCGTGCAAAAACAGGATCGGGCGCCCCTGCCCCGCTTCTTTCCAAAACAATTTAACACCGTTGACCTGGAGATATCCGGATTTGAAAACAACGGGGCTGTTGGTTGTGCCTGGAATATGGGCGGCGGTTTGCGCGGTGGTTTCGTTCCAAAGCATAGTAAGGCTAAGGAGAGCTGTTAAGATGGTTTTACAGATCACAATTCAGATTTAAAGTTTTGATAATCAATTATTTGTTTTTTTTCATTTTACTCACTGGCACACATCTACCCCCGTATCCACCGCCACGCCACCAATAACCGTAGAATTCTGCCCGCAGTTTTTCACCGTTTGTCCCGGTTTGGCGTACAAAATATTGTCGAAAGCAAAAGGGGTAAAAAAACCGAATCGATAGGAGTCGCCTACGATTTCGTAATCATACGTGGCGTTGTTGCCGCCGTCGTTGTTTTCTAGCAGGTTGTTGTTGGAGCCGTCGATGATCAGATAACCCGCGTCGAAGTTGTTGTAGGAATGGTTCTGACGGGTTTTCCAGAGCGTTGCAGAAAACTCAGCGCCCGTTACCTGTCCGCCCGGCAGCCGCATACTGCCGTTGGGCACTTTGCACAAAATGATGCCGATATAGTTCTCATGGGTGCTGTTGCGTTCGCAGGTACCCCATTTGTCGCAGGCCCAGATACCAAAAAGGGCATTGCTGATGTCGTTGTCACTCACGTAAGCGCTTTTCCCGTTCATTACGACGATGCCGTGCGCGTCGGATACCAGGCCGGTTTGCCAGGCGCTTGATACCACAATGGTATTGCGCATCAGGGCGATACGGTCCGATTTTTCCAGGATAATTCCGAATTGGTGCGCCGTGATATTGCAGTGAATGACAGCGGATTGTGAGGCGTTTTCTATCAAAATGGCTGCGCCGCCGTCGCTGCCCAGTGGCTCGATAGCGATATCCTGTATGAGCGTACCCGGTGCATTCAGGATATGCAGCGCGGCGTGCACCGGAATGTTACCGGTTGCGGTATCTACCGGCGAAAGTTCGGATTGCACTTTTAAGACTGCGCCGGCCTCGCCGACGATTTTTACCGATTTCTGAATAACAACAGATTGAGATTCGGTGTGAATCCCCGATTTCAGGTAAATAACTCCCCCTTCGCAGGTATTGGCAATGGCTTCGGCCAGCGCATCGGCAGAACCGGCGGGCAAGGTTGTCCAGTCGCAACTGCTGCGGCTGAGGGAAAAGGTTTTCATGTCGGGGACAAAGTAGTTTTTGTCCTCCTGAGCGGGTGTATTAGCCGGGTTTTGTTCTTTTAAGCAGGCGAAAAAGGTCAGGGTGCCCCAAAAAAGCAGGGCTGAAAAACGTAGTTTTTTCATCAGGATCATTTAGTTTAAGTGTACAAATCAAGGAATGACAGGACAATTTAAACTCATTTTCAGCCTGATATAAACGCTTTTGTATGGTTGGGGCACTTAACTGTATAGTTGGTGGGAATGGCGTATAAGTGGCGGAAATGCCTGAATCAAATTTGCTTTAATCGTTCCAGCAGTCCATCTTTCTGCGCTCTTGAAACAGGCGCCTTGTGTCCGTCTTTCAGCAGGAGTTCGCCCTCTCTGCTGTATTGTTCCACGTGTTGCAGGTTGACCAAATAAGAATTATGGGAGCGGTAAAAAGCATCTTCCGGTAAGAGGTTTTCAATAAAGATGAGTTGCCTGGTAAACAGTTGAGGCCTGTTTTGATGCAAAATGAAAACACTGGTATAATTGCCTTCCGCTTTGCAGTAAATGATGTCGCTGATATGGAGAAAAACGATGCCATCGGCGCCCGGCAAAGCAATTTTTTGGCGTGCCGGTTTGGCCTGTTGCAGGGAATCGAACAATATAGCGCGCTGCTCGGCGTGTTGTTGGACGGTCAGCAGATGCTGCGCCCTTTGAATGGCTTCCTGCAGGTCTTCTTCATCTACCGGTTTGAGTAAATAACCGATTGCGCTGTACTTAAAAGCCCTGACCGCATATTCGTTGTAAGCCGTGGTAAAAATCACATGGAAGGGGATATCCCGGCACGCTTCCAGCACGTCGAAACCGTCGATTTCCGGCATTTCCACGTCGAGCAGCACCAGGTTCGGGCGCATGGATCGAATGGCGGCTATGCCTGCCGCCGGGTTGTTGTATTGCCCGATGATCTGCACCGCAGGGCAGTATTTTTGTATCAACAAAGCCAGAAGGTCCAGGCCGTCGGCTTCGTCATCTATGAGAATACAGGTCATTTCTGGTTATTCGTTATTTGTTATTCGTGTTGATAATCAGGCATTTGCAATTTTTTCTTTTACCTGTTCGGATGCAATGAAAGGAAAAATCATATGAATACAGACCTGAACGCCAATACCACACGGGTTCCCGCAGCCTTTCCTTCCACGTCCTCCAGATCAATGATGTCGATACGAGCGTCGTTTTGATATTTGAGGTGGAACAGTGCAATCCTTTCCGCAGTGACATTCAATCCATGTGATTGGTGCAGGTTCATTCTTTTCTTTTTGTGTTCCATCGAGGCGACCCTGCCAATGCCGTTGTCCTCAATAACGATTTGGCATTTTTCGTGCAGCATGCTTACCTGCAACTGCAACAAACCTTCGCCGTTTGTTTTGTATTGCAGGCCGTGCCAGATCGCATTTTCGACAAACGGTTGAATAATCAGGGGCGGTATTTTGATTTCCTGAAGGGGCACATCGGGCGCTATTTCGACCTGGAAATTAAAGTTTTTATAACGCATCTGTTCGAGTGCTACATAGCGCTGCAAGGTATCCAGTTCCGCATCCAGTGTAATAAAATCCGATTTGGCCTGATCCAGCACCTGCCGCAGCAGTTTGGAAAATTTGCTGATGTGCAGCGAGGCTTTTTCCGTTTCATTTTTTTCCACATAGGATTTCAGCGACGACAGGCAATTGAAAATAAAATGCGGGTTCATCTGCGCGCGCAAGGCTTCCATTTTCGCTTCCGCTATGCGCTGGTTCAAATTAGCACGAATGGACTCCCTTTGTTTTATCTGGCCGATGCGGTACCGGTAAAATGAAACAACAAATGCCGAAACAGCGCAAAATACCAGGGCAATAAACCACCAGCTGCGCCACCAGGGCGTCAGAACAGTGATCCGCAGGGATTGCACTTCACTGTTCCAGACACCGTCGCCGTTGCTTGCTTTTACCTGAAAGGTGTAATCGCCGGGGTCGAGGTTGGTAAAGGTGACGCTGCGTTTATTGCCCACATATTGCCAGTCCTTATCAAAACCAATGAGTTGATAAGCGTACTGAATCGTGCGGGGCGAAGAAAAGTCCAGCGCAACGTAATCGAACGTCAGCACATTCTGGTCGTGCCGGAGCGTCAGGCGCCGGGTAAATGAAATATCCTCCGGCAGGGCAAAACCGCTGGTATCCCTGCCGCTTCCTGCAATCGGCACGGATTCATTAAACAGTTTAAAATCGGTGATCCAGACACGCGGTTTAACATCGCTCAACCGGATACTATCGGGATCGAAGTAGTCGATGCCGTTTTTGCCACAAAAAAAGAGCAGGTTGGAATACCGGCTTTTGCCGTACAGAAAGGCGTCGTATTCTTTGCTTAACAAGCCCTGCTGCTGCGTAAAAACCTGAAAAGTATGGTCGGATAGATTGAATTTGGAAATGCCGTTGTAACCCAGGAGCCACAGGTTGTTGTTTTTATCCGGCAGCAGGCTGAATACGTTGTTGTTGAGCAGGCCGTCGGCAGTGGTGTAGTGTTTGAATTTCCCGGTCCGCACATCCAGTTTGTTCAAGCCGCCGCCGTAAGTGCCGCACCAGATATTGCCTTCAGTGTCTTCATAAAGGCAAAACCCGGTGCTTTCACTCATGGATTCGGGCTGGTCGGGTATGCTTTTATACACCTGAAACGAGTCGCTTCTTTCATCATATCTCAGAAGGCCACCGCGAGTGCCTATCCAGATCTCGCCATTGCGGGTTTCCAGGATATAGCGCATGTAGGCAGTTTTTCCTGTCAGGTCTTCTTCTAAATGGTGATACTGTGCCAATGCTTTCGTTTTTAAGTCGATCTTAAAAACGCCATTATACCAGGTAGCCACCCAAAGGTTGTTTTTTTTATCGCGGTGTATTTTCCGGATACCAACTCCCCGTAGTTTGGAAAATGCAGGGATCCAGGCCTCCAGATCAAAAAAACGCAACGTTTTTTTATCAAACAGGAATAAGCCACCCCAGGCGCCAATCCAGAGCCGGTCATCATTTTCTTCTAAAAAACAAACCACTCCTCCTTTCCAGCCTGACAGATTGTAAGTGGGTCGGTATGGAAACGGAATGGTCTTGCGCGTATGAATGTTCAGCAGAGATGGGCCGTTTTTTTCGGGAATCAGCAGTACGCCCGGACTGTATTCATACAATTCAAATAATTTGCCGGCTACCGAATGCAGGTTTTCTATCAGGTAAATCGGTACCTGACCGAATTGTAGTTTCCGTTGATCCGCCTTGTACAGGAATCGCATCATGGACGAGAGCCATACGATTCCGGAAGCAGTGTAACACCCGCGTTTGAAGCCCCTTGTTTCCGTTTTTTCTCCATTTATCGAAATAGGGACATGCTTGTTGCAATGCAGCGTCAGGGTATTCACGGCATTAATGCCTGTGGAAGTGCCCACCCATAATTCGCCCAGGTCATTTTCCTGGTTGATAAAAGTGACCTGTTCGCTTTTAAATGAAGGGTGCGCAATAACCGTTTGATTACCAAAAGGTTGGTAGTAAAACAAACCTTTAGCGCTACCGAGCCAGATATTCCCGAAACGGTCCTGTTGCAGTGCTACATCTTCATTTTGGGAAAAAGCAAACAAGGGCAACTGCGCGGGTATGGCTGCCGCTTTTCCCGTATTAAAATCCAGGTAAAAAAGCCCGGACGGCGCACAGAAATAAACACCCCCTGCCACGGGCACAACGCCAAAAACAGGCGCCGCAATTGCTTTTTCCTGATCAGCCGGAAAAGATTTTTTCAAGCGCAGATCTCCGGGCTCCTTACGATAAAGTCCGTCGTCTGCTCCTATCCAGACATTGCCTTTTTCATCCAGTTTCAGGTCATGAATGGCCACATCACCGATACCGTATTTTGCTTTGCCTTTATACCGCTGAAAAGTTTTTTTCCGGACATCAAAATAGTTGAGTCCCACCTGGGTGCCCACCCAAAAATTCCCTTGTTCGTCTTCCAGCAGTACTTTGATCTTATTGTCGCTGATGGTGAGTGAATCTTTCGGGTTGTGGTAAAAGGAAGTCATGGAATAACCGTCAAATACATGCAAACCGGAATAGCTGCCCAGCCACAAAAATCCGCGACTGTCTTCATACATACAATCGATGGTCGCCAACGGAGGCGCGTCCTGAATATCCAACTGTTCCAGCCTGATTTCGGTGGTTTGTGCAGGAGTTTGGAAAGGGGAAAACAGTCCCAAACAGCATAAAAGAGCAAATCGTATCCAGCGGCCAGTAAGCATCATATACAGCGTTTATGCGAAAGTTGTAACTGGTTTTCATCATTTCAGGCAAACCTAATTGTAAAGGAAATCAAAGTATGTGATCCCATCGGGATTACCTTTGCAAAACTTTGACAATACCGCGAGGCAACTTTGTCAACATTTAGGTACTCATTTCGTTTGTTCAGAAAAAGATTCACTATGAAACAAATATGGTTTTGGTTGGTCGCCTTTATTGTCGGGCTAGGTGCCTGCAAATCGGGTGGTAAAATGACCTATGCGCCCGAAAAAATTGTTCCAACGGAAAAATCCGTTTTTTGGAAAATCAGCGGCAACGGCCTGAAAAAGTCCTCATACCTGTATGGCACAATTCACCTCATCCCCAAAGATGATTTCAAATTACCTGCCGCCGTGGCTGATGCGCTGGAAGACAGCAAACGGGTGGCATTTGAAATTGACATGAAGGAAATGACTAATATCCGTACGCAAATGAGCCTGATTACCAAGTCGTTTATGGCTGGCGGCAAAACGTTGAAAGATTTGTTGTCGCCGGAAGATTACGCCCTGGTCAAGTCCAAAATGGAAGAAAAAGGGCTGCCGGCAGGTATGTTCGAGCGCATGAAACCGATGTTTCTCAGCACACTTTTTTCCAATGAAGACGAGGGCGGCAGCGCCCCCACCAGCAGCATGACTTCTGTGGAAATGGAATTGTACCGGCTGACCCGCCGCCAGAAAATGGAGTCCACAGGATTGGAAACTGCTGCCTATCAAATGTCGATTTTCGACAGTATACCTTACGAAGCACAAGCCAAAATGCTGGTCGATGGCCTGCGCAGCACCGATAAGGCTCCAGAAGGCGAGAGCGAACTGGATACCATGCTCAAAATGTACCGCGACCAGGATATCACGGCCATGCAGTCCATGATTTCGGACGTGCAGTACGGCATGAGCAACTATGAAGAAATCCTGCTCAACAAACGCAACCGCAACTGGATACCGGTCATGGGCCGGCTGATGCGCGAAAAACCGACCATTTTTGCGGTCGGTGCCGGCCACCTGGGCGGCGCCAGCGGGGTAGTAGCCCTGCTCAGGAAGGAAGGGTACCGGGTGGAAGTGGAACAATGATGACGTGAGTTGTGAGTTGTGAATCGTGAATCGTGAATCGTGAGTGGCATCCAGTTAGAAGAATGTCCTCATTAACTAATTAGAGTATGTTCTTATAAATGGATGCCACTCACGATTCACGACTCACGACTCACGATTCACGTCAATAATCTGTCAGCCTGTTCCACCAGGTACGTTTCATCACGACAAATACGACCACCAGCAAAGCCAGTACGATGCCCAGTCCGGTCCATTTGCTCAGGATGAGGTACATCGGCAGCAGCATGAGCAGTATTTGTCCGCCCATGCCCAGTGCTACATTCAGGATATTGATGGGCAGGTTTTTGTTTCTTTCAAATCCGGGGTCCTCTGCCATAGCCATTTCGTGAATAGGTTTCCAGAAGCCCCAGGGGCGAACCGTTTTGTAAAAATTCAACAGTGTTGCTGTATTTGTGGGTGGGGCAGCATAAGTGCCTGCAATACAAGCGATTAACTGAATAATGATGAACACGGGGAAGAAGTACAACATGCGCGTGCCATCAAAATAGTTGGTTATACCAGTAACAGACAATGCCGGTGGAATAGCACTGACCACAATACCAGCCAACATACCATAGAAATAACCGGTTGCATTGAAGCGCCACCAATACCATTTCAGCACATTGGCGCATACAAAACCGCCGTACAATCCGGCGGTAATGATATTGAAAATCATATTGACGTCTTTGATTACCAGCCCGAGTCCGATACCAAAAATCACCATAATAACGCCGCTGAGATAACTCATGGTGATGACCTGCTTACGCGCAGCATTGGGCTCTATATATTTCAGGTAAATATCATTCACCATATAGGCTTGTGCGGCGTTGAGGGTACCGCTGAAATTGCTCATGAATGCCCCCAGGAATCCCGCCAGCACCAGCCCGATCAGTCCAATCGGCAGAAATTTGCTGATGACTGCGGGCATAATACTTTCAAAATTGGTCAGGCCGTCGGAACCGTTCGGGAGGTTGAGGTCCTTGAAATACAGGATGCCAAGCACACACAAACCCATAGTCATGAAGTAGCGGATAGGCATCAGGATAACCGAGATAAAACCGCTCATTTTGGCGGCCTCTTCCGGGCTCCTCGTACTCAGAATTTTTTGACAGTCGTAATTAGGCGCTGGTCCGGCCAGGCTTTTCATGATGCCGCTGATCAGCATCATACCCACTATGGCAGAGAACAATTGATAGCCGTCCTGCTGTAGTTTCACAGCGGCAGCGTCGATTTTATCTGCCCAGTCGAGCCCCAGTTCTTTCCCGAAAAACGGCGTATCCCATCCATTCGGCACATTATTTAATACGCCGGCACTGCTTCCGCCCAGGTGATACATGGCTATAATACCCACACAAAGCGAGCAAATAATCATAATCATGTATTTGATAAAATCCGCCAAAACAATCCCGTGCATACCGCCAATGATGCTGTAAAACGTGGCGACCAGGCAAATCAGCACACCATAGAATTGCGCTGTATTGTGTTTGGATACCTGCAATGCAGCATTAAACGCATCCGATCCGGGCGCAAAAGCCGCCTCTCCGTGGCTCAGGAATGGGAACATCCCGCTGATGCGCTCATAAGGCAAAAAGATTTGCAAAAACTCGCCTACCCCAACAAACGCATAAGCCATATAACCGATGCACAGCAACAGGGCAAACACGACTACAATCACGTGACTTTGCGCCACCCCTCTGTCGGCGAGCCCGAAACGGGTGCCCAGCCACTCCGCGCCGGTGGTGGCATTGCTTCGCCGCAGCCAGCGACTCAGGAAAACCATCAGGAAAATCTGGTTAAAAACCGGCCACATCCAGGGAATCCAGACGCTTTTGAAACCGTATAAAAAAGCCATGCTGACCAAAAGCATCGTGCCGCTGATGTCGAACATATCGCTCGCATCGCTCAGCCCAAGCATATACCAGGGAAGGCTTTTGCCACCCATCAGGTAGGCGTCTTTACTTTTTCGGGCTTGATTCCGCATGTAATAACCCAACATGATCATCATGGCGAAATACAGCAGGATGATCACCAGGTCGATGGTAGAAAGAATGTACATAGACAACTTGTAGTTAACAGGAAGATGGTGAATCGTTTTGTTCAGAATGGAAGTAAAGGTAAACGCCGAAATTTCTCATCCAAAAGAAAAACTGTATTTACTTGCCGAAATACTTATTTTTTATTTTAATATCGGAATAATAATTGGGAAAATACTACAATGGGTAACAATATCAGGACAATATTCTTTTTGAATTGAAAAAGGAAAACGCGTTCTTGGGCGCGCATTTTAAACGGATAACTAGAAATGAATAAACAATTCCCCGCCACAGTCGTCTGGGGCAGCGCCACGTCCTCCTATCAAATTGAGGGCGGCTGGAATGCCGACGGTAAAGGCCCTTCCATCTGGGACGTATTCTGTATGATTCCGGGCAAAGTACAGGACAATGACAATGGGAATGTAGCCTGCGACCACTACCACCGCTTCCGGGAAGATGTGGCCCTGATGAAATCGCTCGGACTGAAAGCCTACCGGTTTTCTATTTCCTGGCCCAGGGTTCTTCCGGCCGGACAGGGCGCCGTCAACCAGGCCGGCATCGATTTTTACAACGCACTCATCGACGCGCTGCTGGAAGCAGACATCGAGCCTTGGGTGACTTTGTACCATTGGGATTTGCCCGCTGCGCTCGAATTTGAGATGGACGGCTGGCTCGGCGAGGAGATTTCGGACGCTTTCGCGGCATATGCCGATGTCTGTTTCCGGCATTTCGGCGACCGGGTAAAAAACTGGATTACCATCAACGAGGCCTGGGTGGTCGCTATTCTGGGCTACGGGCACGGCGTTTTTGCGCCGGGTAAAAAATCGAAGGACCTGCCTTACCGCGCAGGGCACAACCTGATCAAAGCCCACGCGAAAGCGGTAGACGTTTACCGGAAAAAATACCAGCCAGAACAAGGCGGGAAAATCGGCATCACCAACAACTGCGACTGGCGGGAGCCGCTGACCGACAGCCCGGCCGACCGGGCCGCCGCAGAAAGAGCACTGGAGTTTTTCCTGGCCTGGTTTGCCGATCCCATTTATAAAGGAGATTACCCGGCCTGTATGAAAGAGCGCCTGGGCGAAAGGCTACCTGCTTTTACGCCGGAGGAGCAGGAACTGATCCGGGGTTCTTCCGATTTTTTCGGCCTGAACCATTACACCACCATGTATGCCGCCGATGCCACACACGGTTCTGATGGCGGTAGTGTATATGGCAACGGCGGTTTATCGGAGGATCAGGACGTCAACCTGAGCATATCGCCCGACTGGGCCATGACCGATATGCAATGGGCCATCGTGCCCTGGGGCTGCCGCAAACTGCTGGAGTGGATTGCCGCACGGTATGACAACCCGCCCGTTTACATCACGGAAAACGGCTGCGCTTTCGATCAAACACCCATCGACGGGCAAGTGGATGACCGGGACAGGATCGCTTTTTTTGAAGGTTACCTGGCTGCCGTACACGAGGCCATCGAACATGGCGTCAACATGAAGGGATACTTCATCTGGTCGCTGCTCGACAATTTTGAATGGGCTTCGGGGTATTCCAAAAAATTCGGTATCACCCACGTGGAAGCGGGCACGCTGAACAGGGTGCCGAAGGCTTCGGCGCTTTGGTACAGGGAGGTGATTTTGAAAAATGGGCTTTGATGGGCTCTACTACCGCACCCCAATAATCTCCACCTTCACACCGGTCAGCACAGGATTGTACCAGCAATCGATCCCCTGCGATTTGAGCAATTTCGCTTCCGCTTTGGCTTCTTCCGCCGTTGGCAGGCCTTTGACGATGTATGCAGCGCCTTGCGAGCCACCGGGGCAGGTACTTTCGGCATGCCATACCAAGTAGACGCCATCTACGGGAGGCGCGTGTGTTACAGGCGTATCGTTGCAGTACACCCCAAACTGGATAAAATGCAGTTCATCTACAGGCGTAAAAACGCCGAAATGCACCTGGCCTTTTCCAACCCGGACATTGCGGAATTTTTCTTCACCGTTTACGGTTACGGTGGTGGCCGGAGCAGGTGCGGCTTCGCTGACAGTGCTGTAGGTCACCGGGCTCAGGTCGCCACCTTTGGAAGCAGCGCTGGATCTTGCGGGAGTGGTGGAAGTTCTTTGCACTTTTGCCACCGCTGCTGCGCGGCGCGAATCAGCCCGGGCAGGCGCTACTGTACTGGGCGTCGAATACGTCGCAGGAGCAGGTGCCGTTTCAGTGCCTTTTTTAGGGATGAGCAGGGTGGTTTTTTGAGCGTTTGCCGATACGGCAAGAAAGGTCAGGAACAGAAAAAAAATGCTTCTCATAGGAGTAAATTGTAAAGCGGGTTCGTATTTTTTTGGTAAAAGTACCGGTTATTATGAAAAAACTGCACAATGGCAAATCCAAAGCGGCTTAAACGCTGATACACAGTCCTCTTGTATATTAGCGCAAATAAAATTTTAACTGGGCGAACCCGCCAATAATAGTGCCTAAATTATTCAAATGTCATGCAGCTGCCACCATACAATGTTTTTCCAACCCTCTATTCAGATCGAATTATCCTTCGGGAAATCACGCCGTCGGACCTGACGGACATCCTCGAAATTTCTGTGTACGACGGCCAACAAGCAACCAATACCGCTGAAGCATTGGAAATATTGCGTCGCATCGAGCGGGATTACCAAAACGGCGATAGTGTGCATTGGGGTATTGCCGATAAATCCAGCAATGTCATTGTGGGCACTTGCGGCTATTACCGCGGGCTCAAGGACGGCACCGGCGAACTGGGTTGCGTGCTGTTACCAGCCTTTGAAGGAAAAGGATTTATGACAGAAGCCATGCGGTCGGCTATTGATTTTGGCTGGCAACACATGAAACTTCAACAGATTATTGCCATAACCAGCAGCCTGAACCTGAAAGCCCTTGCCCTGCTCGAACGTTTGCATTTTTTGCAGGTAACGGATGAAAGTAGTTTTAGCGCCATTCAAAAACGGGTACCCGGATTAACTGCCGAAGCATTGCTCTATCAGCTAACCCGCAGGATTGATTTGTAACAAATCTTCATGTGATCAAAACCACCCTTTTCAAAAACACCAATCCCGAAGCGGTGTAATCTACGCCTCTCACTTCTCACCCTCTCACTTCTCACCTCTAACTTCTGCCATGGCTCTTCCCGCCAGCCAGCCGCCCGTCCAGGCTGCCTGAAAATTGAACCCGCCGGTAATGGCGTCGATATTCAGCACTTCGCCGGCAAGGAACAGGTTGGGTTGCAGGCGACTTTCGAAGGTTTTGAAGTTGATTTCCTTGAGTTCAACACCGCCGGCCGTTACAAATTCTTCTTTAAAAGTGCTTTTCCCGGCAATTTGAAAAACGGCACAGCCGGTTTGTTCCGCCAATGCCTGCAACAATTTTTTATCCAGATCGGCCCAGCGGCGTTCCGTCGGAACACCTGCGGCAGTGACCAGATGCTGCCAGAGCCGGAGCGGAATGCCTGGAAATGGGTGAGCTGCCACCGTTTTTTTGCCTTGTCCTGTTTTGAATCCGAGCAGTTCTTCCTGAATATCAGGCATTTTTTTCCCGCCTGTGAAATTGATTTCGAGTGGGAAATGATAGTTCATTTCCTGCAATTGCCGGGCGCCCCAGGCTGAAATACGCAGTATTCCGGGGCCGCTCAGTCCCCAATGCGTGACCAAAAGCGGACCGTTGGCACTCAGCGTAGTGCCCGGAATACGCAACACCGCATCCTGAACCGAAACACCGGCAAGATCGCGCAGCCGGGTATCCTTTGTGTTAAAAGTAAACAGTGAAGGCGCCGGTTCCACAATGCTATGCCCCATTTCGCGCAGCGATTGCCAGATGGCCGGGTTGCTGCCGGTAGCGATCATGATTTTTTGAAAAATGCGCTGACGTTCGTCGCCCGCAACCTTTAATTGCCAGGCGCCGTCGGGCGCAGATGCGATGTGTTCCACCCTGGAAGAAGTCAGCACCTGTACGCCGGCCTGTTGGGCTGCCTTTTGCAGACAGGATACAATCGTTTGGGAGTCGTCGGTTACCGGAAACATCCTGCCATCGGCCTCCGTTTTCAGCACCACCCCGCGGCGTTCAAACCACGCAATGGTTTCTGCCGGACCAAACTGCATAAAAGGCCCCAGCAATTCCCGCTGCCCACGTGGATAGTACTGCACCAGTGCACGGGCATCAAAACACGCATGGGTGACATTGCAGCGGCCGCCACCGCTGATGCGCACTTTTTCCAATACGGATTTACCGCGTTCAAAAATAGTGACCCGGCAGTCCGGATTGGCTTCCGCACAGTTGATCGCCGCAAAAAAACCGGCAGCGCCGCCGCCGATAATGGCAATTTGCATGAGATTGGGAATAAGTAGTTATCCGTTATTAGTTATTGGTTATCCGTGTTGATACTCAAGCATTTGCGAAATTCTAATCTAAAATATTTTGCTTGATACAGGCAAAGGTATAAAAGTCCGAAGTCGTCAGTACGAAGTGCGAAGTCTGTTGCAAGTGCGAAGTCGTTAGTCTAATAAAAGTACAAACGATCACCGCATAAACTTTAACAGATTTCACACCACCACGACTTCGCACTGACGACTTCGAACTTTTATACCTTTGTCGCGAGATTAATGGAAGGCCATGACACGATAAATTTAAACAAGTACCACGTCTCAATCGTTCTCATTCCTAACTCTACTAAGTAGGTGTGCAAAATTAGTTTCGCTTAAATTTTTGCAAATGCTTGAGTATCAACACGGATAACCAATAACTGATAACGGATAACTAATAACAGATAACTACCATGACCGCAACCCTTGCATCTGCCAGCCAACAATTGGACCGCGTCGGTTTCCTCGACCTCGAAGTGGACCCCACGCTCGATCTGGTGGCAGAGATCAATCGCCTCAAAAAAGAAAAAAATGCCGTGATCCTGGCGCATTACTACCAGGATTCGGAGATCCAGGATATTGCCGACTATATCGGCGATTCGCTCGGTCTGTCGCAAAAAGCGGCGGCTACCGATGCCGACATCATCGTTTTTGCGGGGGTACATTTTATGGCTGAAACGGCCAAAATGTTGTCGCCAGGCAAAAAAGTGCTGTTGCCGGATCTGAAAGCGGGTTGTTCACTGGCCGACTCCTGCCCGCCGGCGCTGTTCCGCAAATTCAAGGAAAAATACCCCGACCATATCGTAGTCAGTTACATCAACTGCACAGCCGAACTCAAAACGCTGACCGATATTTGTTGCACCAGCACCAATGCCGTGCAGGTGATCGAAAGTATTCCGCACGATCGCCCGATCATTTTTGCACCCGACAAAAACCTGGGCGCTTACCTGATCAAAAAAACAGGCCGCGACATGGTGCTTTGGAACGGCGCATGCATGGTGCATGAAATTTTCAGCCACGAACGTATCGTAAAACTCCGGCAGCGCCATCCCAATGCCAAGTTTATAGCCCATCCGGAATGTGAAGCGCATATTCTCGACATGGCGGATTATATCGGCAGCACAACGGGATTGCTCAAATTCACGATCAACGACCCATCGCAGGAATATATCGTAGCCACCGAAGCGGGTATTTTGCACCAGATGCAGAAATCGAGCCCGCACAAAACATTTATTCCGGCGCCACCGGAAAACAACTGCGCCTGCAACGATTGCCCGCACATGAAACGCAATACGCTCGAAAAACTTTACCTCTGCATGGAGCACGAACTGCCGGAAATCGTGTTGCCCGATTGGGTTATCCGCGAAGGCCGGGCCAGTATCGACCGGATGCTGGACATTTCGGCGAAGGCGGGGCTGATTTCCGGGTAGATCCCGTACCGGCTGCTTTATCTGCCGGATACTACAAACGGCAGATAAAACAGCCGGCACATTACACAAACTCGACATTCAGTCCATAATGCTCAAGCAAAAGAGTCTCTTTCGCATCCTGTTGGCAGGCGCCATGTATTGGCTCGCCTGTGCGCATGCAAGCGCCCAAACCGATACCCTGCGCCTGATTTTTGCCGGCGACATCATGGGCCACGCGCCCCAGATACAGAGTGCGGAAGTGGTGAAAAATAAAAAATACAACTATGCGCCCTGTTTCCAATACATCAAACCCGTTCTGGAGCGCGCCGACATCGCCATCGGTAACCTGGAACTGACCCTGCCCGGCAAAGCGCCATATACGGGTTACCCGATGTTCCGCAGCCCCGACGACCTGGCAGGCGCGCTCAAGGAAGCCGGGTTCGACCTGCTTGTAACCGCCAACAACCACTCCAACGACGCGCATGCACTGGGTGTCACCCACACCATTCAGACTGTGCGCGACCTCGGTTTTTTACAAACCGGCACCTTCAAAAACAGGCGCGACCGCGATGCTTTTTACCCCTTGATGGTGTATAAAAACGGGTTTAAAATCGCCATAGTCAATTATACCTATGACACCAACGGCGTGCCGACGGAAGCGCCTACAGTTGTGAACCTGATCGATACGGTTCAGATGAAAGCCGATTTGCAGGAGGCTGTAGCCCGCAAACCACATTTCATTATCGCCGTGATGCACTGGGGCATCGAGTATCAGTTGAATGAGAACAAAGACCAGCAGCGCCTGGCGCGTTTTTTGATCCGCAATGGCGCCGATATGGTGATCGGCATGCATCCACATGTGGTACAACCCATTAAAAATGAACGGGTTAAAATGCCGGACGGCTCCACCAAAGAAGCCATCGTGGTGTATTCGCTGGGCAATTTTATTTCCAATCAGAAACAGCCCAATACCGACGGCGGCATCCTGTTTCAGGTAGATTTACTGAAGAAAAAAGGCTCGCCCGAAGTGCGGGTCGGCCGGCAGGGCATCGTACCAATCTGGCGCTACATCCATAAATCAGCATCAGGAAAATCGACTTACCACACCCTTCCGGTCAGTATGCTGGAGCGCAATCCTGAATATTTTAATGGAATGAATCCCGCCAGCCGGGCAGCAATGCTGAAATTTGCAAGCGGGGTAAGGAAAAGGCTGGGATGGCCGGAGGTCAGGTGAGTGTTTTGGTATTTTAGTGTTTTGGTGTTTTAGAGGGTGCAATGCTCTCCGGATATAAATATATGCCGGGCATTACCAGCCTAAAACACTAAAATACCAAAACACCAAAACACATTTATCTCACCACCAACCTCTTTTCCACCACACCCTGTTTGGCCCGAATACGCAAGGTATACACCCCTTTGGGCCAGTTGTGTGCATCGACACGCGCTGTCAAACCATCGCTTTGTTGGGTATGAACTACCTGACCGAGGACATTCACAACCTCTATTTGCTGCATATCGAGGAATTTGCTCTGGATCATTGCAAAACCATCCGTCGGATTGGGATAAACCGTGATCAGTTTATCCAATTTAAGGTTACGGGTGGAAGAAGTGCCCGTTAGTTTGATCCACAAGGTATCCTGCTTCACAGAGATCAGTTTTTCATTTCCCTGCGCATCGACGGCCACCAAACCGGCCGCGCCGATATGGAAAGGAATCGTGTTCTGGTCGGTACGGTCGGCTACATCAATAATGATGATAAAATCGGAGCGAAAAGTCAGTTGTGCAATCCGGCCATAACCATTTACCGCTTGCCCGTTGGTGCGGGTCAGGCCGATATCCAGTTGACGGCGGCTGTGATTATCTTTCGGTAACCAGAGCATGTGGTTGATGCCGAACATGGAGGTACCGTCGTAATTAGCCGACAGGTTGTGGTCGACAAATTCAGGGTAACGCAGGGCAAAAGCCAGACCGTAAAGCCCCAAAGCCGGTTGAACCGGCGTGCCGAGCATCAGGTCGGCCGTGATTTCCAGCGACTGCGGATTATCCGTATCCATATAAATCGTATCCATCGGAAACGACACCCAAAGCGGCGGCGCAGCGGCGGTGGAAAGAATTTGTGTGGTATCGATGGGTACGTAATGCTCCAGAATCACATCAGCATCGAGCGCATTGACGGCGCCATTGCCGTCACAGTCGAGGTGTTTGTAGTTCACCGTTTGCGCCACGCTTTGCGGCCATGCCGGTGCAAATTGAGGCGCCCATTCAGAAGTGGCATTGGGGCGCGGGGCGCCGGCCGAGTAGTGCCCGATGCCGATATTCAGCAAATCATACACATTGGCCTCGCGGTCGCCATTCGCGTCGCCGGGCATTACATAGTCTGTGCCGCCGGGCATATTTTCCACATTCATGCTGTACGCATCGGTGAAAACGAGTTGCGTAACTGACGAAACACAGTTGTTGTTGATCCAGCCGCTCAAATTGGTTTTGTAAATACCACCGGCAGGGTAAGTGTGCTCGAGTGTATCAAACTGCGTGCCCTCCCAAAGGGGCGTATCGTCGCCAAAATCCAGTTGGATATACGCAAAATCATCGCTGGAAACGCGTGCAAAACGCACCGTGTAACCAATTTCCGGGTTGCCTGAAACAACACTTGTTTCCATATCGAGCGAGCAAGTCCCCATCGCTTCCGCACAGGTGCCGGCCCACCAGACGGACAGGCCCGAACCCTGGGCTTCACACTCATTGGCATAAGTAATGCCGTCGCAACCGCAAACCGGCGCAAAAACCGGCGGACAGATCGTCGCCACTGCATCCATCACCGGGTTTCTACAGCCCGCTTCGGCAACAATCAGCGGCTGGCAACGGGTGGTTGTGCAGGAATCGCCCGTTACTGTATTTTTCACCTGGTACTGCGCGCAAATCAGGTAATCGCCATAACCCGGCAACTGCGCGGACAACACCGGCTCATAAGATAAAACCTGGTTGGATTTACTCGTATACCATTCTACGGAGCTGATAATCAAGTCAGGATTAGGCTCGATCTGGTACAGTTTTCCATACAAATCGGTGCGCACTGCCGTCACGTCTATGGTGTACCCGCAATCATTCGGGTTTTGGGTGCTGACAGTCACTTCCTTACAAATTTCAGCATGACAGCCGTACGCATCGCTCACCGTCAGGCATACATTGTAAACGCCTTCTTCCGGGAACTGATGCTGCACATTATTTCCGGTGGCGCTTTGTCCGTCGCCAAAATCCCATTGGCATTCCTGCACGGAAGCATCGTATACATTGGCTTCAAAATTCAACACAAAAGCATGCTGCATGCTGACGAAATAGCCAAACTGGGCGGCACACGGCAGAGTATCCGACAAACAACTTAAAGCAACAACCGGGTATCCTTCTGAAAAACAACCCTCTGGTAGCGTTGCCGGCACGCTGGTAAAACGGATCGTTTGTCCACCGGTCAGCGTTGCAGCGCCTTCAAAAGCCCGCAGGATCTGACCATTGTCGAGGTCAATGATTTTGACACCGCAACCAGGCGTTACGCTGGCGACCCAGCCGACACGTTCGCACTGGGCATGGAGTGTGTTGCCAACCCATAACTGGATCAGCGACAGCAAAAAGAAGCATGTTACAAATCGACTTCTATGGTGGTTATGCATCCGCTCCATTGTTTTGAATAAGACAGGAAATTATCCACTTCACGTTGGGTTCTTCTGTCATAGTTTCTCAGCATACAAAGGTTCGTTATTTTTCGGCGTTATTCAAATACATTTTCCATAACTTGTCGGACAAAAAAAAGTTGTACTTTTTGTCTAAAAAACTGATTTTCATCATTTTGTGTTAAAATAAAATGACCAGGCTGTATTCTTATGTTCAGTGAAAAACTGATTACACTCCTACAGACATTTTCCAAACCCGAACTCAACCGGTTCCGCAAATACCTGCTGTCGCCCTACCTCAACGACCAGCCCGATGCCACCCGGCTGTTTGAAATCATCAATGAGAGCCTTCGAAAAGGAACCGGTAATGTTGCCGATTTTGACAAACAACGCATCTGGCAACAACTTTTTCCCGGTATTCCGCCGGACGAACTGCAACTGCGCCGGCTCGCCTCCGACCTGACGCAGTTGACCCTGCAATTCATGGTGGCCGAAGCCCGGCAACAGGACCCGCTGTCAGAAGCGCTCGATATGCACCAACTACTCGGGAAACAGGAACTGAAAAAACACCAGGCGGGCGTCGAGCGCCAGATCGACAAATACATCGACGCATCGCTCGGAAAATCCTCACAGTATTACTATGCGCAGTTCAGGAAGCATGTGCAAAACTTCAACCAGGCCTCCAAAACGGTCTCCACGGCAGGGTATATGGATCGCCTGTTGCCCGCCGATCACTACCTGGAGTGCTTTTACATCGTTCAAAAACTGAAATTTTACGTCGGCTGGCTGCACTACCGCGGCTTCCGGGCCACCGATCAGGTACTGGAGGTCATTCCGGGGTTTTGGGAGTACATCAACGGCAGCAAATTTGCCGATGTACCCATAATCAGGGTTTACCAGAAAATGATCGCCTGTTTTACCGAACCGGAGCAGGAGGAACATTTCAGGAAACTGGTGTCCGAACTGGAGCAATTTGCCAATGATTTGCCCGAAGAAGACCTGCGGGAATGTTACCAAACCGCCCAAAACTACTGCGCCCTCAAAATCAACCAGGGCCGCACCGAGTACTATTCCGTTTTTTTTAACCTTATCAAAGACACGATTCAGTGGGGTATTCTGCTGGAAAACGGCCAGATTTCGGAAGGTGTTTTTAAAAATACCGTCACCATCGGCCTGCGGGTGAATGAATTCGACTGGGTGGAAACATTTATCCGTGATTATGCGCCGTACCTGCCTTCCAATATCCGCGAAAATGCCCGAAGTTTCAACCTCGCCAACCTGTATTCCCACCAGAAAAAGTACGACAAGGTAATCGAACTCCTGCGCGATGTGGAATACAGCGATATCGTGTACGCACTCGGCTCCAAACTGGTGCTCCTGCGCACCTACTACGAGTCGGACGAGTACCTCGCCATGGATTCGCTCATCGACAGTTTTAAAATATATCTGCGCCGTAACAAAGTGATTTCCAAGGGTTTAAAGCGAGAGTATAACAACTTTCTGATTTATTTAAAAAAACTGTCCACGCTGAATACTTCCAATCCGCAGGCTGTCGAAAAATTTAAAAAACGGCTCCAGGAAATGCCGAATATCGTTTCAAAAAAATGGCTGCTTGAAAGAATAGAGGTGAGAAGTGAGAGGTGAGAAGTGAGAAGATAGAGGTGAGAAGTGAGAAGCGAGAAGTGAGAGTCCGTAGAGTGCGCCGCTTCGTTCTGAAAATGCCGAATACGAAGCGGCGCACTCTACGGACTCTCGCTTCTCACTTCTCACCTCTATCTTCTCACCTCTATCTTATATCTTTGCGCCGCTCCAAAACAGCATCACATCACCAACAACATCTGACACATTGGGAATCAAAGCATTTGCGCCGGCCAGCATCGGTAACGTGGGCGTGGGATTCGATATCATGGGCCTGTGCCTCGAACGACCCGGCGACGAAGTAGTTGCCCGAAAAAGTGAAACACCCGGGCTGCGCATCACCAAAATAACCGGACACGGCGGGCGGCTATCCAGCGAGGTGGAAAAAAATACCGCAGGTGTGGCCGCGCGAAGCCTGCTCGAACACCTGGGTGAAACAGGCCGGGGTATCGAACTGGAAATCCACAAAAAAATGCCTTTCGGCAGCGGACTGGGCAGCAGTGCCGCCAGTGCAGTGGCTGCCGTACTGGCTGTCAGCGAACTGCTTCGCACCGGCATGAGCAAACGAGAATTGCTGCACTTTGCCTGTCTGGGCGAACAATTGGCTTCGGGCAGTTACCACGCCGACAATGTGGCGCCCTCACTCATCGGAGGTATCGTGCTGATCCGCGACAGCGCTACCCTCGATGTACACAGGTTGCACGTTCCCAAGGGTTTATACGTGACGGTGGTGTACCCAAAAGTGGAAATACTGACCAAGGAAGCCCGCGCCATTCTCAAACCTGACGTATCACTTAAACAATATATTTCCCAGAGCGCCAATGTGGGCGGTTTTATCGTGGGTTTGTACAACAGCGATATTGCCCTCATCGGCCGCAGCCTCCGCGACGATATTATCGAACCGCAACGCGCTGCGCTGATCCCGGGTTTTTACGACGTCAAATCTGCCGCACTGGCTCAGGCAGGTGTGCTTGGATGTAGTATTTCCGGTTCAGGTCCGTCAGTTTTTGCGCTTTGCGCCAACAGCCTTGCCGCCGAAACGGCCGGACTGGAAATGCAACGGGCATTTGCACAGCATAACATTGAAAGCGACATTTTCCTCTCTCCGATCAACCAAGAAGGAGCAACGATTTGTTAGAAGTGAGAGGTGAGAGGCTAATAAAAAGTGAGAGGTGAGAGGGTGAGCAGTGAGAGACGCTCGCCCTTGGGGTTTGTGTGAAGTTTGGATTTTTCAATTTCTTAAAATGTAATTTTTTTGCACTAAAGTATTGATATTCAATATTTTAAAAAGCATTTACTCGCTCAATTACCGGCCTGAAACACCCAAAATAAAACTATAAACGAAAGCCAGAAGGGATCCAAACTCACAACTCACGACTCACGATTCACAACTCACAATGAGAGTTCTCGAAACCGAGCAAAAAGCATTAGAAATCAACCTCGACGACCAGATATACGGGGCGTTCGCCGAGATTGGCGCAGGCCAGGAAGTAGCGCGGCACTTTTTCCAGGTGGGCGCGGCGGCCGGCACGATCGCCAAAACGATGAGTGCTTACGACAAAACGGTGTCGGACGAAATTTACGGAACGGAGGACAAAGGCAGCGGTCGCTATGTCTGCGAATCGCGCCTGTACAAAATGCTCGACCACGAGTATGCGTTGATGGAAAACCGCCTGCGGACCCTGCGCCCCGACCAGACATTTTTTGCTTTTGCCGATACTGTGGCGGCCATTAATTTTCAAAAAACCATCAAAGGCGACGGCTGGCTGGGGCTTCGTTTCCAGTTAAAAGCCCACACGGCGCCCAATGACCTGGTGCTGCATGTACGGCTGCTCGACAACGACAACCGGCTCCAGCAGCAGGCGGTCGGAATTCTCGGCGTCAATATGTTGTACGCCTGTCACCGGTTTCACCAGGAACCGGAAGTGCTGATACAATCGCTGCTGGACAACCTGCACGGGCGCATCGCCATCGACATGATCCGGCTCGAAGGACCTGATTTTCAGCACCTGGACAACCGGCTTATCACGCTCTGGATGGTCAAAAACGGGCTGACGGATGTGGCCATTTTCGGCCCCGACGGCCGCAGCCTGCACGCCGGCGAGTTTTTGTACAAAAAATCCATTCTGATCGCACGCGGCAGCTACCGCCCGATCACTTTGGTGCAACAGGACATGACCAGGAATGCTTACGCGCAATTTCAGGCCGAGCCGGATGTGCAGCCTGAAAAAAGTTTTTTTCTGACAGAAATATCGCTCGACAATCTCCGCGCAGGCGGCGCGCTCGACGAACGCGATTTTATGGACCGTGCTGAGATGCTCTGCGCGCTGCAGCAAACGGTGATTATCTCCAATTGTATACAACAGAAGAAACTAATTGCCTATTTTAGCGACTACAAAGTGCAGCGTATCGGTTTGGTGATGGGTGTACGCAAACTCGGGAATATCGTCCGGGAAACCTGCGAACACAACCCCGACAACCTGCTCGGTGCATTCGGCGAACTATTCCTGCGCAATGTTCGTTTTTATATCTATCCGGCCAGGGATCAGGGCAGCCAAACACTGATCACCGCGCAAAATCTGCCGGTGCCAGCTAATATTCATTTTTTGTACGACTACCTGCTCGAAAACAAGAACATTGTTGATATCCAACACTTTAACCCCGATATTCTGGGAATTTACCACAAAGAAGTTTTGGAAATAATTCAACAGGGAAAATCGGGATGGGAAGAAAAAGTGCCGCTTGAAGTGGCGCGTTTAGTGAAGGAAAAACGTTTATTCCGTTATCAATCCTCCGGCAGTTAAAGCAGCCGGTACATCATAAACAACCATGTCATTAGAAGAAAAAATCAACGAAGACCTGAAAACGGCCATGCGGGCCAAAGACGATATCGCGTTGCGCGGTATTCGCGCCATCAAAAGCGCCATTTTACTGGCCAAAACAGACGGCAGCGGTCAGGTGATCGATGAAACCCGCGAAGTGCAAATGCTCCAGAAACTGGTGAAAACCCGCCAGGAGTCGCTGGATATTTTTGTCAAAAACGACCGGGAAGAACTGGCTAAAATAGAGCGGGAAGAAATTGAAATCATCAAACGCTACTTGCCTGCCATGATTGAAGGTGCCGAATTGGAGGCCATTTTGAAACAGATTGTCGCTGAAACTGGCGCCAGCTCCGCAAAAGATATGGGCAAGGTGATGGGCGCCGCCAACAAACAACTGGCCGGCAAAGCCGATGGCCGGGCGATTTCGGAAATAGTTAAGGCATTGTTGTCGTGAGTCGTCAATCGTGAGTCGTGAGTGGCACTTCGCCCAATCTTTACCTGGTACACTTGGGCGAAGCGCCACTCACGATTCACGCCTCACGATTTACGTCTCACGATTCACGTCTCACGATTCACGCAATGGTTCTTCGAGCAGAAAACATCATCAAAGTATACGGCAAGCGCACGGTAGTCCGCGGCGTGTCCTTTGACGTCAAACAGGGTGAAATTGTAGGGTTGCTGGGCCCCAATGGCGCCGGCAAAACCACGTCGTTTTATATGACGGTAGGTTTTATTCAGCCTACCAGTGGCAAAGTTTACCTTGATAATGAGGACATTACGAGCCTGCCCATGTACCGCCGCGCACAAAAAGGCATCGGCTACCTGCCGCAGGAGCCAAGTGTTTTCCGCAAACTGACCGTAGAAGACAATATCCGCGCCGTGCTGGAAATGACGCGCCTCAGCAAGGCCGAGCAATCGGAAAAACTGGAGTTGCTGCTCGACGAGTTCAACCTGCACCGCGTGCGCAAAGGCAACGGCGATACCCTTTCGGGCGGTGAACGCCGCCGCACGGAAATAGCCCGTGCGCTGGCTACCGACCCCAAGTTTATCCTGCTCGACGAGCCTTTTGCCGGGATCGACCCTATTGCGGTGGAAGATATCCAGTCGATCGTCGCCAAACTAAAAACCAAGAATATCGGAATCCTGATCACCGACCACAACGTGCAGGAAACCCTGAGCATTACTGACCGCGCTTACCTGATGTTTGAGGGAAATATCCTGAAAGCGGGCACGGCGGAAGAACTGGCTGCTGACGAAATGGTGCGCAAAGTGTACCTGGGCAAACACTTCGTGTTGAAACGGAAGGTGATGGAACAATAGGTTAGGAATGAGGAATGAGGGATGAGGAATGAGGGATGGCCGAGCGTGATGTCGGACATCACACTCTGCCATTCCTCATTCCTCATTCCTCATCCCTCATTCCTCATCCCTTAGTGTACCCCCTTCTCCGGATTGGCGCCTTTCACCCCCTTGAAATAATTCCAGATATAGGCAATATCGGCTGCCTCGTCGTCGGTGGTATAAAACAGCACCGGATCAAAAAAAATTTCGTGTTTTTCCCAATCGAAGGTGCAGAGGCAAATAGGTACCTGCGCCAGTCGGGCAATGTGGTAAAAGCCCGTTTTGAAGCGTTCCACTTTAGAGCGGGTGCCTTCGGGAGCGATTACCAGGTGCAGCCGTTTTTCACGTTGAAAGGCTTCGACCGTAGAAGACACAAAATTGTGGTTCTTCGAGCGGTCGACCGGAATGCCGCCCCACCAGCGGAACAAATAGCCGAAAGGCCAGCGGAACAAGGTGTGTTTCCCTAAATAATTCGCCCGGAATTTACCTGCACTATTGGTCAGAACACCCAGTGGGAAATCCCAGTTGGAAGTATGCGGCGCAACGGCCACTACTACTTTATCCAGTTCGCGGGGGTATTGTCCGGTGATTTTCCAGCCCCACAGCCGGAGTATGACCTTACTGATCCAACTAAACATAAGGGGGAAGTTTACACGGTTATAGTTTTTGCAGTGCTACCGCCGCCACTTCTTTTGCTTTGGCGAGGTTATCGTGTGGATTATCCATACAATCGAGCGTGATACTGAGTACCAGATGGCTCTTTTTGACAAGCAGCGTAACGGTGGTTGTACCCCACAAAGCATCGTCGCCCAGGCCGGTAATCGACTCTTCGTAGGTATCGCGCCGGTCGCGTTTCAACATTTCAAATTGCTGGAGGGCATGTTCATTGGTGCCGTAACTGAATACCTGAACCACCAGGCTGTTGCGGGTTTGCATAAAGGTGTTGCCACCTTTTTCATTGTTGGCTTCGCGTTCTTTCCAGTCGGGTCTGTTCCAGGAATGAATACAAAAAGCCTGGTCGGGCAACGAACGCCCGTTCAGCGTGGTCTCTTTTGGGTCGATTCCAAAAAGGCGTTGCATATCCGCTTCCGTGATCAGGTCGCAGCCATGGTTTTTCCAGTTGTTTTGTCTGAACTGGCTCAAAGCGGCTGTATCCACCTGCGGGACATTCGATACCGGGGCCGACGCAGGGGCGTCCTGTTTGCAGCCCGCTACAAACAAAAAAAGGACAGGTAGCAGCAATAGGGTAATTCGTAGCATAAGAGTAGGATTGAAAGATCTCCCGACCATTTTTCTATAAAAAGCGGGCAAAGATACACCGGCCAAACTTGTAAAAAAAGGAACAGTACAGGCTATTATCAACGCCGAAAAAAGGTAAATCGGGGTTGTTAAATCAAAAAAAAGGCAGGATGTGCAATTGTTCGACATTTTGTTTTGAATATTAACGCTCCAAGCGAATACTATTGCCGGCAGAAAATCGCACATTTGCCCGGTCAACCAGAATCATTTTACCATTCACAATTTACAGACAAGGATAAAATTATGGCAGAAGCCCTCGACACTTCCGGTTCCAAACCAAAAGCAAAATTCCCGCCGGGTATTCCCTACATTATTGGCAATGAAGCAGCAGAACGGTTCAACTATTACGGCCTGCGCGCTATTCTGACCACCTTTATGGTGGCTCAATTTTACAACCACTCCGGCTCGACCGACCCGGCGGTAGTACAGGCTGCTGAAGCGACTGCGAATGCCAAAACCCACGATTTTGTGGCTATGACTTATTTGCTGCCGATGTTCGGCGGGATGGTAGCCGACTGGTTCTGGGGTAAATATAAAACCATTCTGTGGCTCTCCCTCGTGTATGCTACAGGCAGTATCATGGTGGCGCTTTCTGTCGATAGCGAGGTCATGTTCACCACCAGTCTGATGCTCATCGCATTGGGTGCGGGCGGTATCAAGCCCTGTGTGTCGGCGAATGTCGGCGACCAGTTCGACTCTTCCAACTCAGAATTGTTGCCCAAGGCATTCGATGCATTTTATGCATCCATCAATGCAGGTTCGGTCCTTTCCATCCTGCTGATTCCTTACCTGAAAACGCACTATGGTCCTACCGTAGCATTCGGAGTACCTGCTATTGCAATGCTCGTGGCCGTATTTTTCTTCTGGCTGGGCCGCAACAAGTACCGCCGTGTACCGCCGCCGAAAACCGACAGCAACAAAATAGTTGTCCTGGCAACAGCCTTCTTTTCCCTGGTAGCCAGTTACATTTATTTCGATAAAATAATGCATCAAGGTATTGGTCCGGTGCTGGGCGCCTGGCTGATCCTCGTGATTGTGCTCGCTTTTGTTTTCAAAAAACAATGGTTTGCAAAACCCGGCAACTTTGTGGGTATCAACCTTTACGCCCTCACCAATGGCGGTTTTGAAGCCGCAAAAAAGGAATACGGAGATGAAGCCGTGGAAGGTATCCGTTCCGTTTGGCGCGTACTGTCCGTGTTTGCTTTCATCCCGATTTTCTGGGCACTGTGGGACCAGAGCCAGTCGGAATGGGTGGTACAGGCATCCAAAATGGACCTGAACTGGCTGGGCATTAAATGGGAGGCCGAGCAAATTTCATTTGTAAATGCGGCTTTCATCCTGATGTTTATCCCCCTGTTCTCGTTTGTAATTTATCCGACATTGAACAAAATGGGCATCAAAGTGACGCCTTTGCGCAAAATCGGTGCAGGTTTTGTACTAACGGCCCTTTCTTTTGTGATCATTGCCATCATTCAGGGCTGGATCGACGCAGGCCAGACACCAAACATCAGCTGGCAGATTCTGGCTTTTGTCGTGTTGACCGCAGGCGAGGTGCTGATTTCTATTACCGGTCTGGAATACGCCTACACGCAATCGCCGCCTTCCATGAAATCGACCATCATGGCATGCTGGCTGCTGACCGTTACGACAGGCAACGTCATTGTTTCGGTGATCCAGAATAATATCAAAGACGGCGGTTTCTTCGCACAATTCCATGGCCAGGGTTTCTTCTGGTTGTTCACCGGAATTTGCGCGGTAACGGCAGTTTTGTTTATACTCATTTCTCCGCGGATTAAAGAACGCAGCTACATTATTTGAGTGTTTAGTATTTTGTGTTTAGTGTTTAGGGTGCTTTGCCTAAGGTCATTGTAAGTAATTTGGGCAAAGTACCCTAAACACTACATACTAAAAACAAAAAAACAACCCTGCGGTCGTACCATCGCAGGGTTGTTTTTTTGCTAAAATCTGCTGAATTCGTTCAATGCTATTACATTTTCACAGCATGGCTTACCTTTGAAGCGTGTCAGCGCCTACCTTCGGTCGACTGGTGGAAAACCTATTATTTGAATACTACTCAACAACAAGGCTACTCATGAACTTTAAACTTCTACGCCTCTTTGCTTTTGCTTTACTTTTGCTGTCTGTTCGAAGCCTGAACGCACAGTGTGAGTACACCCTCAATATGGAGGATACTTTCGGCGATGGCTGGAATGGCGGTATTCTTACCATTTCAAGCGGTACCGATGTATACGATTTTACGATCGATTCGCCTTTTTTAGGTACCGGCGACGGCACGGACAGTACCGTGGTATTCAGTGTGAACAACGGAGACCCACTGGTACTTTCCTGGACACCAGGCTTCTATGATGAAGAAGTCTTCTTTACAGTGGTCGATTACCTGGGCAATGTGGTATACACCTCCGGAACCTTGACGGACGGCCTGCTTTTCCTGGGAACCGGTTTTTGCCCCAGCTGCTTTAAGCCGATCGACTTCAAAACTGAAAATGTGTACGATACCCGCGCTAAATTGCGCTGGACACCCGATGGTGGCAGCACAGCCCTCGGCTGGTGGGTTATTTACGGCCCACTGGGATTTGTTCCGGGACCGGGCGTCGGCGACACCGTTTATGTGGCGCTCCCCAAAGTAACCCTGACGGGCTTACAGAAAAAAACATTTTACGATGCATATGTGATACAGGATTGCGGCGCAGGTGACGTGAGCGGTCCTACCGGTCCGATCACTTTTGAAACCTACTGGACCAATGACGTGGGTATATCCGGTGTTGTAACCCCAACCAGCGGCTGCGACCTCGGCGTGGAAACACTCACGATCCTGATGAACAACTACGGTTCGGCGCCACAATCCCTGGTTCCGTTCAATTTCACGGTCAATGGTGTGGAAGCGGGTGTGCCACAGCCCCAAGACGGTTTTTACACCGGCGTATTGGGTAAGGACAGCAGCGAAGTGATCGAATTTGAAACGACTTACGACTTTTCCGCTCCGGGCGAATATGTGGTACAGGTGTTTACCCAAATGGGCGGCGACGAGGATTTCAACAACGATACCGCTACCTACTATCTTGTAGGCCGCCAGGTTATTCCTTACAGCCAGGATTTTGAGAACTGGAGCGGCGGCTGGTATGTTGATTCGATCAGCGAGAATTCATCCTGGGCATTTGGCTCGCCGGGTAAAAACATCCTATCCAGCGCTGCAAGCGGCGTAAATTGCTGGGCAACAAGCCTGACGACCACTTACAACCCAAGTGAACTGTCTTACCTCAATTCACCTTGTTTCGATTTCTCCGACCTCACGGAAGATCCGGTCATGGAGTTCTCCCTGTTTTTTAATACGGAAACCAGCTACGACGGACTTTACCTGGAGATGTCTCTGGATGGCGGCGCAAACTGGGAAAAAGTCGGCGCAATCGACGAAGGCCAAAACTGGTATACCTTCTTTAATACCATTCTCGACCTTGGTGATGTATGGGCAGGTACGAACTCCCCGGGCTGGATCACTGCCCGCCACGGGCTATTCGGCACAGCAGGTGAAAGTGAAGTTCGCCTGCGTTTCGTATTTGGTGCTGATGGCTCCGTACAATATGAAGGTATCGGCATAGATGATATCCATATCTTCATTCCGTTGGCCAATGACCTGGGTGCAAATTCCATTGTTACCAGCGGCGCCGACAACGAATGTGGCGTGGAGGAAGACGAGGTGACCTTCAGTTTCAGCAACCTGGGTACCCAACCGCAGGCGTTTTTCCAGATTGCTTACTCCGTTAATGGCGGCACTCCGGTGATTGAAGATATCGGCGCGACGGTTGTTGCCCCAGACGAAACGTTCAATTACACCTTCAATATTCCTTTCGACAGCCGCAACGGGGAATTCAATATCAAGGCCTGGACGATCCTGCAGGATGAACAGAATTTTTCCAATGACACAACGTCTTATTCAATTACCCATATTCCTCCGGCGCCGAACCCATTGCCTTTCCAGGAAGATTTTGAAAGCGGATTTACTGCCATTGACGACTGGACTATTACTACCGGATTTGTCAATGTAACCAACGCGCACAACAACGTGTCGCAGGTACTGGCCATGAATGTCTGGAGCAGTTCTCCTACCATGGATTACAACACGCCACGTTTGGGCTATATCGACGCACTGGATACCCTTCGCTTTGATTACCGGATTACCAACTATACAGGCGGCGGTACCGAACCTACTATTCTGCAAAGCAACAAGTTTGAAGTACAGGTTTCTACCGACTGCGGTTATACGTATACCACCGTTTATACGATTGACAATACCACGCATACGCCACAGGTGCCGATGCAAACGGTAAAGGTTCCAATGGCCGCATTTGAGGGCCAGGCAATTGTGTTGCGTTTCCTCGGAACATGGGCTGCGGGCGATTTCTGGTTCGACCTGGATAATATCAACCTGAGCAACTGTGCTTATGACATGGAACTCAGCTCGACCGTATCTCCTTCTACAACAGGCGATAACGGAACGGCCATAGTAACGGTAGGCGCTACCGACAACGCGCCATATGCATTCCTGTGGAATACCGGCGCCACACTTGATTCTATCACCAATGTGGCTGCAGGCACTTACACTGTTACCGTAACGGATGTAAATGGATGTACGGATGCCTTGCAGGTTGTTGTTGGAAGCGTTTCCACCGATAACATCGAAGGACTGACCACGCTCGCACTGCAACCCAACCCGACCAGCGGTACAGCGCAGTTACAAGCTGCTTTTGACCGCGCGGTGGATATACGGGTGCAAGTGTTGAACCTGTTGGGTCAAAGTATCTGGGAAACCAATGCGTCACGTACGACCAACCTTTCCGAAACAATCGACCTGACCAACCTGCCCGACGGCATGTACCTGGTCAGAATGACCGTTGACAATCAGACGGCGACGCGGAAACTGGTGAAAAGCAGGCCGTAGCAGTTGACTATCAAATAAATGAAATAAAAAAACCGCATTTTTCTATATGAAAAATGCGGTTTTTTATTGTGTAGGAAAAACGCAATCCGTTTGAGTTGTTTTGCATATAAATGCTTGAGTATCAAGCCGGATAACTGATAACAAATAACCGATAACTACTTACACATCAATCCGCGCATACTTCGCATTGGCTTCAATAAAGGCGCGGCGCGGTGGCACTTCATCGCCCATGAGCATGGCGAACATACGGTCGGCTTCGGCTGCATCGTCGATAGTGGCTACTTTCAGGATACGTGTTTTGGGATCCATGGTGGTTTCCCAAAGTTGCTCCGCATTCATTTCACCCAGACCTTTATAGCGCTGCACTTTTACCGAATCGTCGTCTTCCTTGCCGCCTGAAAATTCGAGTTGAGCCGCTTTGCGTTCCACATCATTCCAGCAGTAGCGCATGTTTTTGCCTTTTTTCACCTGATACAGCGGCGGTTGCGCGATGTAGATATGGCTCTTCTCGATCAACTCGCGCATATAACGGAAGAAGAAGGTTAGGATAAGCGTCGTGATGTGGCTGCCGTCGATATCGGCGTCGCACATGATCACCACCTTGTGGTAACGCAGTTTTTCGGTATTCAGGATACGATGGCCTTCATCGTTTTCCTGGATACTTACGCCCAGTGCGGTGAAAATATTCTTGATTTCCTCGTTTTCGTAAATTTTGTGTTCGAGCGCTTTTTCAACGTTCAGGATTTTACCGCGCAAGGGCAGGATAGCCTGCGTGTGGCGGTCGCGGCCCTGTTTGGCCGTACCACCTGCAGAGTCCCCTTCCACGAGGAACACTTCACTTTCTGCGGGATTTCGGCTGGCGCAGTCGGCCAGTTTGCCGGGCAGTCCGCTTCCGGTGAGCGCGCCTTTGCGCTGCACCATTTCACGTGCTTTGCGGGCAGCATTGCGGGCGGTAGCGGCCAGCACTACTTTGTCGATAATACGCCGTGCGTGGTTCGGATTTTCTTCCAGGAACGTTTTTAAAGCGTCGCCTACACAGCGCGACACGATACCGGTTACTTCGGAGTTGCCGAGTTCGCCTTTGGTTTGTCCTTTAAACTGTGGTTCGGGAACTTTCACCGAAATGATAGCAGTGAGGCCCTCCATAAAGTCTTCGCCCGAAATCGGGAAAGTGATCTTTTTGAAAAAACCGCCGTCTTCCCCGTATTTTTTGAACTCGCGGGTGAGCGCACGGCGGAAACCGCTCACGTGCGTACCGCCATCGCGGGTACTGATGTTGTTGACAAATGAAATGAGGTTCTCCGAATAAGAGGTATTGTACATCAAAGCCACTTCGACATCCACCCCTTCTTCTTTTGCCATGATGTGGATCGGGTTTTCGATGAGTTTGGTCTTCGCTTCATCGATCCACAATACGAATTCCTGCAAACCGCCGGTGGAATAGAATGCCTCGGTTTTAAAACCGTTTTCATCTTTTTCCCGTTCGTCGGTGAGCGACAAATTCAGGCCCTTGTTCAAAAAAGACAGCTCGCGCAGGCGGTGCGCCAGGATATCGAATTTGTATTCAGCAGTCTCAAAAATAGAGGGGTCGGGCAGGAAGTGAATAAAAGTGCCGCGGTCGTCGGTTTTGCCGATTTCGCGCACACTGTACTGCGGCTTGCCCTGGCTGTATTCCTGCTCGTACATGAACCCGTCGCGATGAATCTCAGCGCGCAGGTGTATCGACAGTGCGTTCACGCAGGAAACACCTACGCCGTGCAGACCGCCGGAAACCTTGTAAGAATCTTTATCAAATTTACCACCCGCATGCAGGACGGTCATAACTACTTCGAGCGCACTCTTTTGTAGTTTGGCGTGCATGTCGACCGGGATACCGCGGCCGTTGTCTTTTACGGTGATGCTGTTGTCGGCTTTTATGGTAACCTGGATATCCGAACAGTGGCCGGCCAGGTGCTCGTCGATAGAGTTGTCGACGACTTCCCAAACCAGGTGGTGCAAACCTTTGATATCGGTACTGCCGATATACATGCCGGGGCGTTTTCGGACGGCTTCCAGTCCTTCCAGCGCGGTGATGCTACTGGCATCATAATCGGCGGCATTGCCGTGTTTTTGTGGGCCTAAATCTTTCTCGTCGTTCATAAAAAATATCAGGAGATCAGATCTCCTCAGGCTTAAATTTTTTGTTGCAGAGGCTTAATACCTGTTCCGTTTTAAGTATGCAAAAATACGAAAAAAAAACCGTTTTCAGGCATAATTTTTAAAAGAAAAATATTTTTTTAAATCATTGAAAACCAATGTTTTAAAAAGATTTTTCACGATTTTAACAAAGCGTTTTTTACAAACGTATAACTGAGGTCCCGAACCGCCGGTAAAGCGGGTCTTTCGACCTGCGGAATACACATAAAACGGGTTGAAAATCAAGGGCTTCGTATTGTGTCATGGAAGTCGTTTTCCGATACCTGAATTTGGTAAATACAGCGTTCCAACGTACCGGTTTTTCACTCAGGCTCAAAATGTCCAGTAGTGTGCGCTGAAAGACAAAAAGGGCAAAAAACAATGTGTCGCGTACCGCTCCCATTGCTTTTTGCCCTTTGCTTGTTGTCTTTTCCGTTATACCTCTTCTACCGACGAACGCAGGGTTGCGTCTTCTTCCTGTTCGGCCTCAGCCTTCTTGGTGATCTCATCCAAAATCTTGTGGAACTCGTCGGAAGGTACCGCGCGGTCGCTCACACTCACCTGGCCCAGAACGGCCTGGAAAATTTTATCCGTTTCCAGGTCGCGGCGGGTGCTTTCCACGTCCTTCTCATTCTTCATCAGGCTTTCTACGCTGCTGGCAATGATATTGTCCGGTATCTCGACCTGGAAATAATTGCGCACGCGTTTGACGTATTCCTGGTAGAGGTCTTCGTCGCTGACTTCGAGGCCGAATTGTTCCTTAATTTTATCGCGAAGCATCGACCAGCGGAGGTTTTCTGCAAAGGCAGGGTATTCCGCTTCGATTTGTTCTTCGGCCAGTTTGCCTTCGTTGGTCACTTTTAACCAGCGTTTCAGGAATGTTTCCGGCAGTTCTACCTGATTGAGTTCCATCAGGCGTTCCTGGAAAGAGCGCATGAGCAGGGCATTGGAGCGCACATCATAAAACTGCGTGATGCCTTTTTTGATCTGCTCGATTGCTTCCGTTTCATTGCCTACATTGCCTGGTCCGAAGTAGCCATCATAAAACTCTTCGTTCAGGTCGGCGTCTTCCACCCGGTTGACTTCTTCAATCTGGCCTTCATACAGGTCGCCAACCACACGATCGTCGGCTGCATCAAGATTGAGTATATACTTGCGGTAATTTTCTTCTTTTTCCTGGTTTTCAATCTGGCGGGCATTAAAACGCAGGGTGTCTCCTTTTTTCAGGGTAAGCAACTGCGTTTTCAAATCGCCCTCCGCCATACTTTTCAAGTGCACGGTAATGGTGGTTTCCCAGCCTTCCGCTTTGATCTGATCGCCGTCGAGTTCGCGGGAAGCGATGCGCACGATATCATTTTCCTGGATGTCTGTTTCCGGGTTGCTGCGTTTGCCCATTCGTTTGCGGGCATAATTCAGGTCGTCGGCAGCCAGTTCGTCGAGGTTTGAAATGGTGATCCGCTCGAACGATTCCGATTTGTCCAGGCCTTTTATGTCAAAATTTGGCACAAAGCCTACTTCGTAGTTGATGGCGTATTCCGGATCGGGATTGCTGATTTTAAAGGAAAACTGCTGCTGGTCGGCAGTCGGCAGCGGCTGACCAAGCACCTCGAGTTTGCTCTCGCGGAGGTAATCGTATAATTTGGTCGCCATCATATCATTCAGTGTATCGCCGAAAATAGATGCACCATAAATCTTTTTTACAAATTCGATGGGCGCCTGGCCCGGGCGAAACCCTTTCATGGGTGCGCGCTGGCGAAAACGTTTTAATTCAGCATCAAGTTTGGGTTTCAATTCCTCGCGGGTAATCGTAACGGTCACAATAGCCGAGCTGTTGTCTATATCTTTGCGGACAACCATATTATTCAGAGGTGAGAGGTGAGAAGTAAGAGGTGAGAAGCGAGAAGTGAGAAGTGAGAAGTGAGAGACCGTAGATTACACCCGGATACTTTTTGTATCTATATCAAGGATGCCAAAAACATCCGGGTGTAATCTACGGTCTCTCACTTCTCACCTTTCACTTCTCACCTCTGTAAAGGGGTGCGGGCGGAGGGACTCGAACCCCCATGCCTCGCGGCGCCAGATCCTAAGTCTGGTACGTCTACCAATTTCGCCACGCCCGCGCAGAATGTTTTTTTGCCTCTTTTATGATTTTGGCAGGTAATTTGTCATCTGTATGACATGCCGGTGCAAAATCCAGGGAATCAAACAATCCCCTCAAAAAGGAGCGCAAAAGTAAAGCCTTTTGTTGAAAAACAAAGTATTACTTCATAAGAAAAACAGTTAACAAGGGCTAAACGCATTTGTACAACCGTATGTTTAACCTAATTTTGTAATGCGGCGTGCAAATCAAACTTTAAGCAGGGCAAAATGGAGCAGGTAAATACAATAACTATTGTGGAAGACACCGTGGATTACACCACTGATGCGGCGGTGCAGGAAGCGGCAAGCGTCGATTCTTTTGATGCGATTATCCCGGGTTCGGAGGAAGACAAGGTGCTGATTCAGCGCGCTTACCGCAACCTGTTGAAGTCGCTTAAAACGGCCCTGAGCCCAAAAGACCAGGAAGACATCCGCGCTGCTTTTGAACTGGCCGCAGAAGCCCACCATGGGCAACGCCGCAAAGCCGGTGAGCCCTATATCATGCATCCCATTGAAGTAGCCCGGATCTGTGTCGAAGAGATCGGCCTGGGCGCGACGGCTGTGATCTGCGCTTTGCTGCACGATGTGGTGGAAGATACGCCGGTAGAAGCCCTGGATATCAAAAAGCAGTTTGGCGACCGGATCGCCCGTATCGTAGACGGCCTGACCAAACTCGACGGCCTGCACGATAGAGAAAGCCCTCAGGCCGAAAACCTGAGTAAAGTATTGAAAGCCATGCTTTTCGATGTGCGCGTGGTGCTCATTAAAATGGCTGACCGCCTGCATAACCTGCGCACGATAAAGAGTATGCCTTACCACAAGCAACTCAAAATCGCTGCAGAAACCAGTTATATTTACACACCTCTGGCCCATCGCCTGGGCCTGAATGCCATCAAAACGGAACTACAGGACACTTGTCTGAAAATCACACAGCCGGAAGTGTACCAGGATATCGCCGCCAAACTGGCCGATACCAAACGCGCGCGCCAGAAGTATATCGACGCCTTTATGGCGCCACTGCTGAGTTCCCTGGAGGAGATGGATTTTAAAATGCGCATCACCGGGCGACCCAAAAGCATTTATTCGATCTGGAATAAAATCAAAAACAAAAACGTCCGGTTCGAAGATATCTACGATCTGTTCGCGCTGCGCATTATCGTGGAAGTGCCGCCGGAACAGGAGAAATTTGCCTGCTGGCAGGTGTACTCTATCGTGACCGACCATTACAAACCCGTTCCCGAGCGCCTGAAAGACTGGATCACCAATCCCAAAGCGAACGGCTACGAGTCGCTGCATACCACAGTGGCCGGGCCCGAAGGCCGATTTGTTGAGGTGCAGATTCGCTCCGAACGGATGGATGAAATCGCGGAGCGCGGTTTCGCAGCACACTGGAAATATAAAGGCGTCAAAAGTATTGCCAACAAAGCCAATACCTTCGACCATTGGCTGGGACAGGTGCGCGAGACCCTGGAAAACCACAATTCGGGCAGTGCCGTGGAGTTGCTGGCTGATGTACAAAGCAACCTGTTTACGGATGAGGTGCATGTTTTTACGCCAAAAGGGGAAATGCGCATCATGCCGGAAGGCGCCACCATCCTCGACTTTGCATTCAGTATTCACTCGGATGTGGGTTGCGCCTGCCGCACCGCGAAAGTCAACAACCTGCCTGTTTCAATCCACTACCACCTGAAAAATGGGGACCAGATCGAAATTATCACGGATAAAAACCAGAAACCCAGCGAAGACTGGCTGAAACACGTCACCACCTCCAAGGCGCGCAACCGGATCCGCGTAGCGCTGAAAGAAGAAAAACGCATGCAGGCGGAATACGGCAAGGAAATCCTGACCCGTAAATTGAACGCCCTGAAAGTGACCGTGGAAGCCAATGCCGATATGCTGGCCAAATATTTCGGCTACCCCAGCCGACTGGAGTTTTTGAGCGCTATTTACCTGGAACAGGTGAATTTAACAGGCCTGAGCCGCAAATTCCGCACAGACGGCGCCCAGTTGGTGCAAAAAGTAGTGGCCAAACTCGCCCCGGAACCGGATGCACCCGAACAGGTATCCGACACCCCGGTGCGCTCGAAGATGCCCGGGAAACCCGAAGTCATTATCAACGACGAACCCGGCAACTACTACCAGTACAGTTTCGCCAACTGCTGCAATCCGGTACAGGGCGACGATATTTTTGGGTTCGTACTGGTGCAGGGCGGTGTGAAAATACACCGCTCGAGCTGCCCGAATGCCGACAACCTGCTCGCCAATTACGGCCACCGTATCCTGAAAGCCTGGTGGGGCAATACCGTCAAGTCCGATTTCCTCGCAGAAATCGTTGTGACCGGTATCGACGACGGCCCGGGGGTAATCAACAGGCTCACCAACCGCATCGCCGACCTGGGTATCAATATCCGTCAGTTTTCCATCAGCGGGGAAGGCGGCTATTTTGAAGGCCGTATCTCGCTGGTCGTGGCCAATACCGACCAGCTGCAGCGGGCGATTATTGCCCTGCGCGCGTTCGACTGGGTGACAGGGGTGAGCAGGGTGGAGTGAAGAAGAAGTGAGAAGTGAGAAGTGAGAGCCGACTTCGATTACACAGATAACGATACTACATTTGAACCCTCTGCAAAGTGCAACTTCCCGGCAACGTATGTTGCTGGGCGTTTTCCTGCTCGCCATTGCCAATATCTGTTTTTCGGCTAAAGCGGTAATAATCAAACTGATGTACCGCTACGAAGTGGATACACAGTCCGTGATTGCCCTGCGCATGTTGCTGGCTTTGCCATTCTACCTTGGCGTGGCTGTCTACCTGCACCAGCGCAGCGCGAACGTCCGGCTGACCACCCGCGAATGGCTCGCCATCAGCGGCCTTGGTATCCTGAGTTATTACGTTTCCAGCATGCTCGATTTTTTGGGTCTGCAATATGTTTCGGCCGGCGTGGAACGACTAATCCTGTTTACCTATCCGACGATGGTGCTCGTGATGTCGGCATTTTTATTTAAAAAGCGTATTTCCCGCATTCAACTCATCGCTATTTTGCTCACCTACGTGGGCGTGGTGCTGGCTTTTGTAGCGGAACAGGGTTTAGGCGAACAACAGAATTTGCTGTTGGGCGGGCTCCTGGTGTTTACCTGCGCCATTACCTATTCGATTTATGTGGTGTTTACGGGTGAGTATGTGCACAAGGTCGGTTCGGCAAAGTTTACCTGTTATGCGGTCATCGCCGCTACTTTTCCGGCACTCATCCAGTCGTATTTCCACAACGGATTCGACCTGTTCCGTTTCCCGAAGGAAGTGTATGTTTTGTCTGTCTGGATGTCGGTGGTATCTACCGTGATTCCTACTTTTTTGATCGTGGAAGGCATTCGGATTGTCGGGGCCAATAATTCTGGCATTATCGGATTTGTCGGCCCGGTTGCGACCATCGTGCTGGGTTATATTTACCTGGGAGAAGCGATCACGCCGTTGCAACTGGTGGGAACGGCGGTGGTGCTGGCGGGAGTTGGACTCATTGTTAGAGGTGAGAGGGTGAGAGAAGTGAGAGGGTGAGAGCCGACTTCGATTACACCTGACTACGTTAGGCATCCTACATTAGGGGAGAGAAGTGAGAGGCGTAGAGTCCTCCGCTTCGCCTGGCTCGGAAGCGTTCGAAAAATCATGGAACACATGTTTTAAAACATTGATAATCAAATACTTGATTAATATTCGCTACAGTTATTTGAACATTTCCCCCGAATAAATTTTCACTAAATACAGGCCTGAAAGACCCAAACTAAAACTATGAACTTGCCCAAAGAGCGATTTTCTCTCACTTCTCTCACCCTCTCACTTCTCACCTCTTTTTCAGCCCCGTCAGGTATTCCACCAGGTCTGCCAGTTCCTGTTCTTTCATAACAATATGAAAACCTGCCGGCATCATGGAATCGGGGAGCTGTTTGCGGCTGTTGATTTCGGCTTGTTTGTACGTTTTTAAAGTACCGCCGGGCAATTTCAGCACAAGATCCGTTTCTGTCTGACTGGCCACGAGTCCGGTCACTTTGTCGCCGTTTTTCATTTTAAATTCCCAGCCTTCGTAACCGAAACTGATGCCTGCATTGGGATGCAGAATGGCCAGGTATTGCCCTTCTCGCGGCAGTTTTGAGCCGATTTCGCTCAGTTTTGGCCCGTAATCAATGCCCTTCCCATCGACCTGGTGGCAATTGGCACAATACTGTTCAAAAAGTGGAGCGCCCTTTGCCGCATCACCTTTCAGGGCGAGCAGATCGGCCATGGCGGGTATTTTTTGTGCGGCTTTTGGATCGGCATTTCCCAGATAAGTGGCGGCTTCGAGCCGGATCGCCATGCGCCACGCGCCACTTACGCCCTGCACCGCTGCGGGGATAAAACGCGGTTCAATTTTTCCGGCTTTGAGCAATTCGAGGATACGTTCTTCGCCATTCCAGCTGTTGCCGATCCATTCCGTCGCCTGGCGGCGCAGCACATCGTCGCGTTTAGGGTCGAGTGCTACGGATTCCAGGATAGCGAGTTGTTCCTTGCCGCCGGTCCAGCGGATCGCACCCAACAATTGCAGTGTTTCCTTATCCTTGCGCTTTTGCTGGATGGTTTGTTTGAACATGGCCACACCCGCAGGGTTTTTCAGCAGCACATCCGAAGCCCGACGCGGGTTGCTCCCTTTCAAAATCAGTTCGTACAAACGTGAGTTTTCTTCAGGCAGGCGGTAGCGGTCCGCAAATTCGAGGTAGGCTTCTCCCTGCAAACCCGCCATGATTTTGCTCAGCGCAATTTTAGCATCGGGCGTTTTTTTCACCAGTTCCACATCCAGGTGGCGCAAAGCCAGGGTAGAAAGGGCGGTATCGGTTGCATTTTCGCGCAAAATATTGAGCAATACCGGTGAAGCCTGTGCGGGATTTTGAAAATCAAATGCGCGGAAATAACGCAGGCGTTGTTCCAGCGGCGTCTGCTGGTCCGTTGCCAGCCGGCCCAGCAACGAGCAGGCTGTCGCGCAACGCGCCCGCCAAACGATATCCTTACCGGCAGCGCTTTGGGTATCGCCACCCGCTTTTTGCCAGGCGTTCAGGCAAGCCTCCCATTGGCCGTCGGCGCCGATCCCCAGCGCTTCGAGGTACCAGCGGTCGCTGCCATCGTGTTGTTGTGCGAGTGTTGTCCAGATTGAGGGCACTGCGGGCGATTTTTGGTGGTGCAGGGCCAGGGCAACTTCCCGGCGCACCTGCGGGTCGGCATCCTGCGCCATTTGTCGAAGCAGTGGGAACAGTGAAACGGCGCCCTGCCGGGCGGCGCGGATGGCCACGATGCGCAGGTTCGGATTGGCATCGGCTGAGGCGGCCAGGATGTATGGCATCGGGTTATTGCTTTTTGCCAGCAGCCACAATGCCCGGGCCCGGAGATGGGGCGCGGCATCGGAGCGATACAATTTTGCCAGCGCCGTTTCGGCATCGGCGCCCATATTGTGCAGGGCGTTCCAGGCTTTCCAGCGCACCGAAAGGTTGGGGTTTTGCAGCGCCGTGATAGCGCCATCTACCGTTGAAAAATCAAAAACAGGTGTCGTGTACCGCGCTGCCGCAACCGGCGCAATGCGGAACACCCGCCCCCGGTTCTGATCGCCTGCCTGGTGGCCGCCCACGCCGGGATCGTACCAGTCGGCCACGAACAGGGAGCCGTCGGGCGCCACGCAGACATCGCTGGGGCGGAACCACTGGTCCACCTGGCTTTCTGCAATGTTGGCTATCGAGGCTTTGTAACCTGCGCCGTCGGGCTGCACGGGGTATGCCCGCACCACATTAGGGCCCGCGTCGGCGTGAATGGGTTGCCCCCGGTACTGTTCGGGCAATAAATCGCCTTCGTACACCAACATGCCGCAGGGCGATCCGGCGCCGGTTTGCAAAAGATTGGGCACCACGCCGGGATCGTTGAGGTGCCAGTGGCGGCGCGGAATTTCGGGTTCGATATTGGTGCGGTTGAGCTGCCAGCCGGCGCCGGTCATTTCGTCGGTATAGCCGAAATTGCCGAATTCCATCACGTAGTTGATGCGCACGCCTCTATTACCGTCGTCGTCGTTGTCCGACTGCCATAGGGTGCCGTAACTGTCGGGCGCCACTTCATAGTTGTTGCGAAAATTGTGCCCCAGCACTTCAAAATGGGTAAAATCCGGGTCGCAGCGGAACACCATGCCCTGTCGGTAGTTTTTGGGATCGATGTCTTTCCCGTCGGCATCTTTGATCGTTTGGCCTTTGCTGTCCTGCAACATTTCGCCCGCATTTCCGAAATTAAAGTAAAATTTCCCGTCGGGGCCGAACACCACGGCGTGCAGGCCGTGGTCGTGCTGATGCCCGCCGATACCTTGCAGGATAATCTCTTTTTTGTCGGCCTTGTCGTCGCCGTTTTCATCGGTAAACAGCCATAGGTAAGGACTTTGAGAAACAATCGCCCGGTTGCCCATCACCCAGATACCCAGGGGCGATTCCACTTCCGGGCCCTGGTAAAACACCGTACTTTTATCCGCTTTGCCATCGCCGTCGCTGTCTTCCAGGATCAGGATGCGGTCGCCTTCCGGGTGCACGGGATTGCCGTTGATTTCGGGGCGGTAGTTGTATGCTTCGCAGAGCCAGATGCGGCCCCGGTCGTCGATATCCATATCGGTCGGATTGGTCATCATGGGCTCGGAAGCGAACAATTGCGCTTGCAGGCCGTCGGCAATGCGCAGGTTTTTGACGGCGTTTTCTGGTTTGCGGAGCTCTGCTTCGGGATCGCCATTGCTGAACAGGGCAAAACTGAAGAGCGCGGAAGAAAGGAGTAGGAAAGGCGTTTTTTTCATTTTTTAACCGGTTAATTCAACCGCTTTGCGATTAGGTCACAACTTGAGTTAACTCAGATTGGAAACCTATCTTAAAAAGAAAGTTGTAGATCATTCTTCATTATACAGTTCCGCCCGCAGGTTGTCTATTTGCAAATCCTGCTCGCTGCCCGGATTCCAGACACAAAAAGTGACGGTATCGAAAGATCGGCGGGGAAGTTTGACATCAATGTGCAGGTTTTTGCTGTTCCCATTATCTAAAAAACGGTGCGGGCGCAAGGCAAAACCCCGCACATCTTTCCCTTCTTTTTTAAATCGCACGATGAGCTGCGGC